>CAYJHD010000005.1:0-61893 GCA_964370015.1 uncultured Desulfovibrionaceae bacterium
AAAATAATATGGACAATCAACACAGCTTCAATGAACAGCTCATAAAGCTTCAAGAAGTTGAATAAAATAAAGGCCCATGACTATATCATGGGCCTTTTTAGTGCTATGGTTGAGGCGTGTTTAGCAGCCTAGACGTTGCTTAGTGGTACGTCCTACAGTCAGGCAGTCAGTTTTTTAATAATTACTAAAAGCAGGCTGTTCAAAAAGGGTTGCTACATGAAGAACTGGAAAAAATACCCAGCCCCCACAGCCATAATCATGACCACAGCCAAGAATGCCGCAATGACCTGCCATTTGAAGAGTGATTTAAGCAAAATCACTTCCGTTAAGGAAGCACCGCCGCCGCCAATGATTAAAGCCATGACGGCCCCAAGGCCCATGCCCTTACCCACCAACACCGCCGAAAGAGGAATGAGTGCTTCCACACGCACATACAATGGAATACCAATGACGGCGGCCACGGGCACTGCCAAGAGGGAATCTCCGCTGGCATAGGTGGCAATGAAGTCTTGTGGCACAAAGCCGTAAATGACGGAACCCAAGGTGACACCCAAAAGCAGATAGGGCAACACTTGTTTAAATTGTGTGTAGCCATCAACCAGTGCCAAGCGTATTTTTTGGTCAAGGCTTTGTCCTTGGGGTTTTGGTGCGCTGCCACAACAAGACCCCGATGTGGATTCTGCCTTGGAGGCACAGCAGGATTCTTGTTTAGGTTCTTGTTTGGATTCTGGTGCACAGCAAGAGCTGACTTCAGGAGCTGAGGTGCAACAAGAAAGAGGCTGCAAAGATGGCGCAGGTGCACAACAGGATTCTTGTTTAGTTTCCTGCTTTGGCTCGGGCGTACAACAAGCTTGTGCAGGTTCTGACTGAGCTTCTGATGTGCAACAAGAGCTACTTTGCGCAGGTGCAGAGGAGCAACAAGACGCGGTGCTTTGCATGCCATCTAAAGGCTTCACATGACGCTCAAAGCCCATGCCGTGCAAGACCACACCGGCCACCACCGAGAGCACCAAGGCAAAGGCGGTGTATATGAGGGTGACTTTAAGGCCAAAGGTGGCCACAAAAAGCCCTATGATGATGGGGTTGAGCAAGGGCGAGGCAAAGAGAAATGTGAGGGTGGGGCCAAAACCGGCCTTGGCCTTCAAAAGCCCACGCAACATGGGAATGGTGGAGCAGGTGCAAAAGGGCGTTATGGCACCAAGGCCGGCTGCCATTAAGTAGCCACGTCCTTTGGAAGCACCAAGCAATTTTTGTATCTTACTGTCCGGTATATACTGTTGCAATAGGGATACACCGGCTGAAATGATGATAAATAAGATGGAAAGTTCCACCGCTAAAAAAGCGAACATGCCTAGGGCATCTTTGATCATGGGCATATATTCTTGCATACGCAACTCCTTGATGAATTATATTTCTAGAATAATGGAAATATAAAATTTGTCAAGACTCTTTTTTTGCTTTATGCTAGCTTTGCTTATTAAAGCTTGCGAGGTAACTATGGAATTAGATATTGCTGCAGCCTTATTGAAAGAATTGGGGCATCCCACACGCCTTTCCATCTATAGGCAATTGGTGGTGGCTGGAGAGCAAGGCCTTGCTGTGGGAGAGGTGCAAAAAGAGCTTAATATCCCAGCATCCACCTTGAGCCATCACATATCGGCCTTGGTGGCGGTAGGCCTAGTGAAGCAAAGGCGTGAAGGGCGTACGCTTTACTGTACGACACAATACGCCACGCTGGAAAAGTTGCTACATTTTATGACAGATCAATGCTGTTCAGGTTCTGATACAGAGACTGTGACCATAGGCTCTAAGCCCATGAACTCTGATGTGAACTACTGGAAGCAGCACAGTCAATGGTAAGAAGAAAATAGGTGTTTGCCATAAAAAAAGGCACAGCCTCGCGGTTGTGCCTTTTTTATATGAATGAGTATGTATGTTACGCTGTCAAAAGGCTTTTGGTGCCAGCACCTTTGCTTGCTTCTTCAAATTCTTTTTGTAAAGACTCCATGAGCTCTCGAACAGACATGATGGCGTCCACCTTCCATACATTGGAGCCGCAAAAGGCAAAGCCTTTTTCCAAATTGCCACGCATGGCGCTGATAAGAGCCATGGCTATGCAGTAAGGGGCTCTTTCTTGTTCGCAAGAGTGCAGACATTTAAGAGCGCATTTGAAGGGTCTTTTTTTGCCTTCGCGATAGGCGTCTACGAAAGTACCACTGAGAGCGCGTCCGGGCATGCCTACGGGACTTTTAATGATGGTGATGTCGTCTTGTGTGGCGTTTACAAAAGCTTGCTTAAAACGAATGTCAGCGTCGCACTCATGGGTGGCCACAAAGCGTGTACCCATTTGTACGCCAGAAGCGCCAAGGTTGAGCATGTGCTGAATGTCAGCACCGCTATACACGCCACCGCCAGCGATGACGGGGATGGCACGGCCCACTTGGTCTTCGAGTTTTTTTACCACGTCCACCAATTCTGGTACCAATTTCTCCAAAGCAAAGTCGGGGCTGTCCAAGTCTTCAGCTTTAAAGCCAAGATGGCCGCCGGCCTTGGGGCCTTCAAGTACAAAGGCGTCAGGCATATAGTCAGAGCTTTTCATCCACTTTCTCGCTAAAATGGAAGCGGCTCTGGCAGAAGAGACGATGGGTACAAGCTTGGTGCGAAATTCTTCTTTCTTTTGTTCGCAAACATCGCGGAAAATTTTGGGAAGCTCGGTGGGCAAACCAGCACCGGAAAAAATCACGTCGGCGCGATTTTCAATGGAGGCTTTAACCAAATCGCTAAAAGTGGTCAGGGCCACCATGATATTGATACCGATAATGCCGGAGGTAATCTCGCGGGCTTTTTGTATTTCTTGACGCAAAGCGCGCACATTGGCTTCTATGGGATTGGTGGCCACGTCAGGTTCTTTCATGCCGATCATGGCACCGGCTATGACGCCAATACCGCCTTCTTTGGCCACGGCAGAAGCTAAACCGGAAAGGGAAATCCCTACACCCATGCCGCCCTGAATGATGGGAAGCTTGGCTGTGAGGTCGCCAATTTGCAAACTTGGTAAACTCATATACATACTCCATGAGAAGAATTTTGTTTTTTAATGGATTAGTATACGGCGTAAAGGGGAAATGAGCAACACTTCTTTTGACGTGGGCTAATTTTCAGCAAAAAGTGCTGTTTGGGCAAAACTAAAGCCCCCTAATCTTTTGTGAGACGGGGGCTTTATGTTATCCTACAGCTTGGTGAGCTAGTGGGATAAAATAGGCTTACATTAAGCTAAAACGTGGCTAGCAATGCCAGATACCATTACGAGGCTCCAGAATGCAAATACGGCGTATACAACTTTCTCATTTTTCATGACGATTCTCCCTTTTGTTAAAGTGTTTTAAGGGTTTGCTGTTGAAAATTCATTCAGCCATTCCCTCAGTAAATTCACACTAGCAAAGTTTTAAAATAAAAGACAAGTAAAAAATACATTTGTGAAAAGAAATATTTGATTTTTTTATTTTCAAACATTTCAAATAATTATACGAGTAATGGGTTTTTATTCACAAGATAAATATCACAAGCGCGATTTTTTTGGCCTCATACTTGCTAAGGCGCATAAATGCTCAAAAGAAGACCGCTCAAAATCCAAAGGGAAATTTGAGCGGTTTTGTAAGGTATTTATTTTTTATTTTGTATATTAGCTAGATATGTGCGTATGCGCCGCTAGGGCTGTTCTTCACAAAGCCACTGATGTAACACAACCATGAGATTGTGCGGGTCGATGGGCTTAGTTAAATAGTCATTAAGGCCCACGGCAATGCCCTTTTCCTTATCTTCCTTCATGGCGTTGGCTGTGACAGCAATGATGGGCAAATCTTCCACGGCAAATTGCTCACGGATAATTTTAGTGGCTTGGATGCCGTCCATGACAGGCATTTGCATATCCATAAGAATCAGGTCGTAGCTGTCTTTTTGGGTCATATCCACAGCTATTTGCCCATTGTCTGCCATGGAAATGGTGGCTTCAGTTTTCTGGAGCAATTCTTCCATGATGAGCTGGTTAATCATATTATCTTCCACCACAAGAATATGCTTGCCCTTTAAGGAAAGATGCTGCGCAATATCTTCTTCTACCTTTTGTACCAATTGTGTTTGCTTATCTTCGGCGGGATCAAGCATAAGTATTATGGTAAAGGTGGTGCCTTGACCAACCTCGCTTTCCACCAAGAGGGCGCCGCCCATGAGCTCAATGATTTGCTTGCTGATGACAAGGCCAAGGCCAGTGCCGCCAAAGCGACGCGTGATGGATGCATCGGCCTGCGCAAAAGGTTTAAAGAGGTGTTCGCCTTGCTCTTGAGAAAAGCCAATGCCTGTATCTTGCACTTGAATGGCCACAGGTATGCGGCCTTCAGGTATTTCTAATTTTTCAGCCAAATCTGCACCGTCAAAACAGTGAACGGAGACGGAACCCTTTTCGGTAAATTTAATGGCATTGCCCACCAAGTTGTTGAGCACTTGGCCAAGGCGCACTCGGTCACCTATATAATGAGGGTTGAGGTCTTTTTCCACATCAAAGGTCAGCGCAATGCCCTTATTGGCGGCCACGTCATGATAAATGGTGATGATTTGATCACCCACATCATGAATATTAAAATGTGTATTTTCCAGCTCAAACATGCCGGCTTCAATTTTGGACGTATCCAAAACGTTATTGATGATGCCCAGCAGGCTCTTTCCGGAAACTTCAATTTTTTGCACATAGTCGCGCTTTTTTTCGGCCTCATCTTCATTGGTGAGATAGAGGTGCGCAAGGCCAATGACAGCATTGAGTGGGGTGCGGATTTCGTGGCTCATGTTGGCCAAAAATTCACTCTTCATGCGGCTGGCATCGTCGGCTTTTTTTACCATGGAGCGCATGGAGCCCACCATCACTTGCAAGGCATTATAAAGAACACCAAGTTCATCATCACGCTTAAATTGGTCGAGATTTTGGCCTCGTTCAGTGGCGACAGTTTGCCCTTTCTTGCCCTTGATGGAGCGGAGCATGTCTTGCCAAGCGTATTTTATTTGATAGAAAATTCCTTGCTCTGTGTCACGCAAGTCAAGGTCGTTATCTAGCACTCCTTGAGAAATTTGTTCAGCATAGCGCACGGCTTTAAGCAAAGCGTCCACTATATTTTTTACAAAAAGATAGATGATGGCTGCAAGAACAAGCAATATAAGGATGGAAAGGGCCGTTACTTCGTTGCGCACTCTGTCGCCGGGGGCAGCCAATTCGCCAAGGTCAAGCACTGCGCCGGCAATCCACTTGGTTTCCGGCAGGACATCAAAGTACACACGCTTACTGCGTCCGTCTTCGTCAAAGGTTAAGCTCCCTGAGCCTTGCACCAAGATGTCGCGTCCCCAATCGCTTTCAAAAAGATTTTTACTCAAAACCTTGGAGCTATCTTTATGGATGAACACGGAACCATTTTTATCGGAAACAAAAATATATCCCATTTCGCCAAGGTGCATTCTGTCACTCATGGTGTCAGTCAATTTGGATACATTGTACACAACGCCGATGATGGCATTATTTTCGAGGGAATAGACGGGGGAAGCTACAGCGTAGACCACCATGTTTTTGTAGCGATAGGGCGCACTTACAGAAACTTTACCCAGCATGGCTTCTTGAAAAAAAGCTTGTCTGGAGATATCATCACCAATGAAGTCTTCATTGGTGTGGTCCAAAATACTGCCTCTGGGACTGGCAATGCCAATGTCCACATAATAATAGGTGTTTTTCATGTTCACAATACGGCTGCGCGCATCATGAGCATAGGCAAGGTGCAAGTTCACATCTTGCGAGAGGAATGGTTGCAAAATGCCAGTTTGGGCGAGGGATATGGCATTTAAAATGTTAAAATCAAGACCGGCTTTTAATTCCACCAAAGCATTGGCAATGGCCATTTTTTGCAAAGAGGTGTTGGTCTCCTTCAAGGTGTCCATGCCTCTTTCGTAGGTATACAAAGTAGAACCAAAAAGTCCAGCTGCCGCAGTGATAAGCACTGGCAGTAAAATCTTAAGCAGAATATTCAATCTAACTCTCCAAACTAAAACCCTTAGTACATTAACTAACCACTATTGATGCATATGACAAGTGAAAAAAAGAGTTAATTCAAAGGTAAGTACTGTACTATGTTTTTGGAGGTGTATTTCAAAGCCGGGTAATGTCATAAAAAATACTAGTTTTTTCTGCACAAACATGGTAGTTGGTTTCAAGTTGTTGTAAATTTTTACAGATATTAAACGAAAGCAAAGCTGTTACTAGTTTAAATTTATTACTTTTTTTGAGGAGGATCTTCATGAAACGTTTAGCACTCTTAGTTGTGTTGGTATGCGCTCTTGGCGCAGGCTTTGGTTGTTCATCCAAGTCTGCCAATACTGGGGAAGTCCCACCTGTGGAGAGCCATTGGACACCACAAGAGCAAACTGCCATCCAACAAATCACCGATGGCCGTGTGCATTTTGAATTTAATAAGTACGACATCACAGCCGAAGGTAAGCAAGTTCTTGCACAAAAGGCTGAGCTTATGAAAGCTAATCCACGTATTCGTGTGCGCATCGAAGGTAACTGCGACGAAAGAGGCACCCAAGAATATAACTTGGCCCTTGGCGAGCGCCGCGCCCGTGCTGCATTTGAATACCTTGTGCTTTTGGGTGTAAATCCAGCACAAATGGAGCTTTTAAGCTTTGGTAAGGAAAATCCCATAGTTTCCGGTACCGGTGAAGCCGTGTGGGCGCAAAATCGCCGTGACGACTTCAAGGTTATCAATTACTAAGATTTTCTTGACGAAATTTGTAAAAAGGGGGAGCGTAAAACTTCCCCTTTTTTTATGCAAAATCATTACGAGGTTATTATGAATATAGTAGTACTGGATGGAGAAATTTTAAATCCTGGTGACATGTCATGGGCCCCCTTGGAAGCTTTGGGCACGGTGACCGTGTATGCTGATACGCAAGCTGAAGATCTTTTGGAGCGCGCCCGCACGGCGGATGTGCTTATTACCAATAAAACACGCCTTGATGGTGCAAGCATAGAGCAATTGCCTAACCTTAAATATATTGGCGTCACGGCTACGGGGTATGATGTGGTGGACATTGTGGCTGCCGCCAAGCGTGGTATTCCCGTGTGTAACGTGGTGGCCTACGGTGTAGGCACTGTGGCACAGCATGTGATGGCACTTATTTTGGAATTGAGCAGAAAAATTACTCAGCACAGCGATAGCGTGAAAAAGGGTGAATGGAATGCGCGTAACGAATGGTGCTACTGGCTTTCCCCTTTGCGTGACTTTGGCGACATGCGTATGGGCGTGGTGGGATTTGGTAATATAGGCCAAGAAGTGGGACGCATGGCCCATGCCTTGGGTATGCAAGTGCAAGCCTTTAATCGTTCTCCCAAGCCACAACCGGAATATCCTTGCGAATATGTTGATTTGGATACGCTTTTTGCCACATCCGATGTTATTTCTTTGCATTGCCCTTTGACGGATGAGTCTCGTGGCTTTGTCAATGCGGCGCGCATTGCCACCATGAAGCAAGGTGCCATACTCATCAACACGGCTCGCGGCCCCTTGGTGGATGAAAAAGCCGCGGCTGTGGCTTTGCACAGCGGACATCTCGGCGGTCTTGGTACCGATGTTCTTTCCACCGAACCTCCCACCACGGATAATCCTTTACTGACGGCACCCAATTGTCTCATTACGCCACATATAGCTTGGGCGACGTTGAAAGCCAGAGCCAATATTTTGCGTTTAGCCAGCGAAAACCTTGCCGCATGGCAGCAGGGCAAAGCACAAAATGTGGTGAACGGGCACTTGTTTGACCAATAGCGACATGGCGCTGTCATATATCTTTTGTAGGGTGAAGGCATGAGAACTGATATACATACCCATGCCTTTCATCCTAAAATAGCTCATAAGGCCGTAGAACATTTAAATGATCACTACGGCCTTCAATGCGCCGGTCTTGGCACCATAGAGCATTTACAAGAAGAGAAGAAAAAAGCCCAGATAGATCGTTGCGTGGTGCTTTGCGCCGCCACGGCACCTGCTCAAGTGATTCCCGCCAATAACTATGCCATACATGTGCAGCAAACACATGAGCATATTTTGTGCTTTGGCACCATTCATCCGGACTACAGTGCATGGCAAAAGGAATTGCAAAGGCTGAAGAAAAACGGCATTCAAGGGCTGAAATTGCATCCAGATTTTCAATCTTTTGGATTGGATGATCCACGCCTTTTACCCATCATTGAAGAAGCGCAAAAAGACTTCATTTTTCAAATCCACATTGGCGACGTGGGGCCTGTTGGTAGTAATCCTTCTTGCCCTTATAAGATGGCAAAATTACACGACGCCTTTCCCCACATGCGTCTCATTGCGGCCCATTTGGGAGGCTATAGGCAGTGGCAACACGCCTATCATGCCTTGGTTGGGCGCAATATCTGGTTGGAAACCTCCAGTTGCACGCCGTATATTGAACAAAAGCTCTTACACGAAATTTTGCAAAAGCACGACGCCGAGCGCATTTTGTTTGGCTCCGATTATCCTCTTTATTCGCCTGCTGAAGAAATACAACGCCTGCAAAAAATGGTTGGTTTAAGCTCTGCGCAATTGGAACATTTTTTCACCAATGCGGACAAATTGCTCGTCCCCAAGGTCTGGAATGCCTCTTAGCCGCTGAAATGTTATTCCATAGGCTTGCGCCACAGGATGTGGTTACCGCGTAGCGGAGCAAGCCATCCGCACTGTTCTCTTTAGGTGCGCTGCACGGGAAAAACCAAGGCCTCATACCAATACAATTTGGCTTCGGGATGTTGCCAAGCCCCTGTGGGTACTTGCGCCTTATGGCATAAATTTTCCAAATAGGCCTTTAGATCCCATCCTTGCTCCACGGGCACCTTGGGTAAAAAGACGCCACTGCGTGCACCAAGGCTTAAGAGTAAGCCGTGGCGACCAATTTCCACCATATCCACTTGAGGGCAAAGGCTCAAAGGGCCCAGCACAGAAATTTCCATACTGATGGGGTTCTCTTGATCTTGCCATTCTGCGAGGCTGAGGGGCGGGAAGCGCGGATCTTCAAAGGCGGCGGCCTTGGCCATGCGCTCCACATTGAGATGTAAGGGTTCACGCCCCACCATGGAGCCTATGCAGCCGCGCAAATGCCCGTTTTTGTTTAAGGTGACAAAGCATCCAAGATCTTGCCCTAAGATACCTTCATTCATGGTGGGTATGGGAGGCATCTCGGGGGTAAAATGCTTGGCAATGGCAAGGCAAGCAATATTTCCCAACATTTTCTGCTCTTTTTCACTTAGAGTAAAGGTCACGCTCATGGGTTCTCCAAAGGTAGTACGTTTATGTTAAGAAAAAGCCTTTTTTGAAAAATGAACATCAATGGCTCTGCATTGTGCATGCCTGAAAAGTAAAAAAAGGGCCCCACGCAAGCGTAAGACCCTTTTGTAATAACGTAAGGAGGCAACTAGCCCTTTACCACTTCCATGGCAGTTTCGGCAATTTGCAACTCTTCATTGGTGGGGATAATAAGCACAGGAATCTTGGATTCTGGCTTAGAAATCACGCGGGCAATGCCACGACGGATGTCGTTTTCTGCTTCGTCAAGCACGATACCAAGGGGCTCAAGACCTTTGATAACGCCAGCGCGTACGAATTCATCATTTTCACCAATACCGGCGGTGAAAACAATGGCGTCTACGCGACCAAGCAAGAAGAAGTATGCGCCCAATTGCTTTTTGATGCTACGGCAGAGCATATCAAAAGCAAGTTGTGCTTTCACATCGCCGTTGTCACGCATGTCGTGAACGTCACGCATGTCGCTGTTACCGCAAATGCCCACAAGGCCGGACTTCTTATTCATGAGGGTATCAACCTCAGAAGTGGAAAGGTTCAGCTTATCTTGTAAGAAAGGTACGATGGCAGGGTCGATGGTGCCGCAACGTGTGCCCATCATGAGGCCTTCAAGGGGGGTTAAGCCCATGGAGGTGTCTTCGCACACGCCGTTTTTCACAGCAGAAGCGGAGGAACCATTACCAAGGTGTAAGGTGATGGAGTTAAGCTCTGCTTGTGGCTTACCAAGGAACTCAGCGGTTTTCTTGGCAATGTATTTGTGGGAAGTGCCGTGGAAACCGTAACGACGCACATTGTGCTTTTCGTAGATTTCGTAAGGCAGTGGGTAGATGTAGGCTTCTGGAGCCATGCTGGAACCAAACTCGGTGTCGAACACGCCCACGTTGGGGATGCCGGGGAGGAGCTTTTCTGCCACTTCGATACCCATGAGGTTGGCAGGGTTGTGTAAGGGACCAAGGGGGATGTACTTGCGGATGATTTCTTTGGCATTTTCGTCAATAAGCACAGGTTGCTTAATGTCTTCGCCGCCGTGCAATACACGGTGACCAATGACGGAAATTTCAGAAACATCTTTAATTACACCTTTTTCAGCGTCTGTAAGCAAGCTGATAACGGCTTCCATGCCTTCAACGTGGGTGGGAAAACCTTTTTCAATAACAATTTTTTCTTCTTGATCGCTGTCGGGGTACAATTTATGCGCTAACTTGCCCATGGGCGCGCCAATACGCTCTACGATACCGGAACACAATACAGATTTGTCTGCCATTTCGAACAGCTGGTATTTACAAGAAGATGAACCAGCATTGATTACAAGAATTTTCATACGCTCCTCAAAATTATATTATTGGTTTTTTTCTGCGGCAGCTTGTATGGCTGTGATTGCGACAGTATTCACAATGTCGGCCACCGTGCAACCGCGAGATAAATCATTAACAGGTTTATTCAGTCCTTGCAACACCGGACCAATGGCAATGGCATCAGCCGCACGCTGAACGGCTTTATAGGTGTTATTCCCTGTGTTTAGGTCTGGGAAAATAAAGACTGTGGCCTTGCCTGCCACTTGGCTATTGGGCAATTTGGTGCGTGCCACTTCTGGGTCGATGGCCGCGTCATATTGAATGGGGCCTTCCAGCAAAATTTCCGGTGCCATGGCTTTGGCAATGGTGGCGGCTTCTGCCACTTTATCCACATCGGCTCCCTTGCCGGAAGTACCTGTGGAGTAGGAGAGCAAGGCCACGCGCGGCTCAATGCCAAACACTTCCGCCGTGTGGGCCGAAGCTATGGCGATTTCCGCCAATTGCTGTGCGGTGGGGTTGGGATTCACGGCGCAGTCGCCAAAGGCCAACACGCGATCCTTTAAGCACATGAGAAATACCGAAGACACAATGGAGCAATTGGGCTTGGTTTTAATGAATTCAAAGGCCGGACGAATGGTATGAGCCGTGGTATTCACCGCACCGGACACCATGCCGTCGGCATCGTTTTTATGTACCATCATGGTGGCAAAATAAGTGCTGTCTATCATGCGCTCGCGGGCTTGTTCTTCGGTCATGCCTTTAGCTTTGCGCAATTCATAATAGGTTTGCACATAGTCTTCAAACTGCGGTGCAAGATTGGGCTGAATGATGCGTGCACCGGATAAATCCAGACCCAAATCCGCAATGCGTTTGCCAATGGAGTCGGCATTGCCAAGCAAGATAACGTCAGCCACACCGCGGCGCAGTAAAATATCAGTGGCGCGCAAAATGCGTTCTTCTTGACCTTCTGCTAGCACAATGCGCATTTTGTTTTGGCGGGCTTTTTCAATGAGACCAAATTCAAACATCATGGGCGTCACACGTGTGGGCTTATCGGTGATGAGGCGTTTGGCAATTTCTTTGGAGTTCACATGGCGGTCAAAGTGCCCCAAAGCCGTGTTGATTTTTTGCATATTTTCCGGCTCAATGCGTCCATACAGCTCGGAAAGCATTTGGATGGTCTTATAGGTATGGTGCTCGGTGAGCAACACGGGCACGGGCACGCCGGTCCAACCTTCTAAAAGCTGTGCCACATTCACAGGCAAGCGAATGCCGCCGGTGAGCAATACGCCGGCAATGTCTGGGCATGCGGAAGACACGCGTGAGGCTAAAGCAGCCAAGATAATATCGGTGCGATCTCCTGGGGTGATGATGAGGTTACCATCGTGGATATAATCTAAAAAGTTATGCACTTGCATGGCAGCGATGAGATAATCTCCCACCAAGGTATCCATGCGCTTGGTGCCGTAAAGTACTTCGGCATGTAGCCACTTGGACACATCTTCCATGGTGGGCTTACCAAGGGCAGGCTCGTCGGGCACGGAATAGATGAGAGGTTGTTTTTCATCTTCGGGGCGCGCAAGGCCTTCGCGCAGGTCATATCTTTCCGTTTCGCCATAATCGGCGCGGTTCACCACCACGGACACCACGTCCACGCCCTTTTCGCTCAATTGATCCAGTACGCTCTTGGTGTTGTCTATGACTTCATCCACATGTTTATTGTGGCCATTGGCCAATACCATCATGACCGAGCCCAAATTGCTGGCTATGTCGGCATTGAGTTCAAATTCAAAGGTGGAATCTTGACCCAAAAAGTCTGTGCCTTCGCATAAAACGAAATCATGGGTGTCTGCTAAAGTATGAAATTTTTCCAAGGTGCTGGAGATGAAAGCATTGCGCTGGCCGGAGTTGATGAGGTGGCGCGCTTCTTCCAAGGTGTAGGCAAAAGAATCTGTATAGGTCTGTTGTAATTTGAAATGTTCCAACATGAGGTTAATGTCATGGTCCTTATCATCCAACACCGGCTCATTGATAATGGGGCGAAAGAAGGCCACTTTTTGCATGTTTCTGGTGAGCAAATGCATCATGCCAAGTACAATGGCAGACTTGCCGGAACGCGGTTCCGTGGCAGAAATGTAAAGACTTTTGTACATAATTATACCGACTCTTTTAAAAAGTTGACGTGATTTTTTTCACACTATGCACGCATAATAAGGGGATGAGAATCTCATCCCCTTATATGGTTAAACTTTATTCGCCAATGCCAGGTAATTCTGACAAGAGCTTATAATGCTTATAGCGCTTGATGTATTGCTTTTCGAGGTCTGCCTTCAATTGTGGCGAAACTTCGGGAGCAATCTTATCTAAAGAGGCAAAACGGGTTTCACCCATGAGGAATTCTTGGATGGTGCCGTCGGGCTCTTTGCTTTCGAGGAGGAAGGGATTTTGACCTTCTTCAGCCAATAATGGATTGTAGCGGTACAATGGCCAGTAACCGGAAGTTACAGCTAACTTGCCTTCTTCCATGGTTTTACCCATGCCCTTGCGAATGCCTTGGTTGATGCAAGGAGCGTAGGCAATGATGAGGGAAGGCCCTTTGTAGGCTTCGGCTTCGCGGAAAGCTTTGAGCACTTGGCTCTTATCTGCGCCCATGGAGATGGATGCCACATACACATAGCCGTAGCTCATGGCCATGGCGCCAAGGTCTTTTTTGCCAATGCGCTTACCGGCAGCGGCAAACTTAGCAATGGAGCCCAAAGGTGTTGCTTTGGAGGCTTGACCGCCGGTGTTGGAGTACACTTCGGTATCCATCACCAAAACGTTGATGTCTTCGCCGGAAGCGAGCACGTGGTCAAGGCCGCCGTAGCCAATGTCATAGGCCCAGCCGTCACCACCGAAGACCCAAATGCTCTTCTTGGTGAATAAATCATCCATATGCCAAAGTTCATGGGCAAGGGGATGTTCCACATTGGTGAGGCCACCAAGGATTTGCTCGCCATAATTTTTGGAAAGCTCAGCATCGTTCATGTTTTCAAGCCAGCCATTGCAAGCGTCAACGAGGCTTTGCTCAAGACCTTCCAAGGAAAGAAGCTCTTGCAAGCGCAAAGCTAAGCCGTTGCGGCGTTGTTGGTAGGCCATTTCCATACCAAAGCCGTATTCAGCGGCATCTTCAAAGAGGGAGTTACCCCAAGCTGGGCCTTGACCGTCTTTGTTGGTGGTGTAAGGCGTGGTGGGGGAGGATGCGCCCCAAATGGAAGAACAACCGGTGGCGTTGGCAATGATCATGCGATCGCCAAACATTTGGGTTAAGAGCTTCACATAAGGTGTTTCGCCGCAACCTGCACATGCGCCGGAGAATTCATGTAAGGGTTGTTGCAATTGCGAACCCTTCATGCTGTCACGGGGCAAGATGTCGTCTTTGAGTTGTACATTGCTTTCAGCAAAGGCCAAGTTGGTCTTTTGGTCTTCAAGCTGTGTTTCAAGTGGCTTCATGACCAAGGCTTTTACCTTGGCAGGGCATACTTCTGCGCAAGATCCGCAACCGAGGCAGTCTTCAGCGTACACTTGCATGCGCATTTGTAAGCCTTTGAGTTCCTTGCCTTGAGCTGGCTTGGTGGCAAAAGAAGCCGGTGCGCCTTCAAGCTCTTCTTCGGTGGCCATGACAGGACGAATGGTGGCATGGGGGCACACAAAGGAGCATTGGAAGCATTGGATACAATTTTCCACTTGCCACTCAGGCACAGCAATGGCTACGCCGCGCTTTTCAAAAGCTGCGGTGCCAAGGGGCATGATGCCGGCAGGATCCATGGCGGAAACAGGCAATTTGTCGCCTTGTTGTGCCAAGATGGGACGAACCACATTGGTGATGTAGTCAGGATCTTGATCGCCATGTACGCCGCAACCGCAACCACAAGTGGAGCCGGCAGCGGAGCAGCAAGACTCGGAAGCTTCGGCCCAAGAAGCAGGATATTGCACTTCTTGCAAGGCATTTAAAGCACCATCCACGGCGGCGATGTTCATGTTAACAATCTTATCGCCCTTGGAGCCGTAGGTTTTTTTAATGGAATCTTTGAGCAATGCCACAGCGGTTTCAAAATCAAGCACATTGGCAAGCTTGAAGAAGGCTGTTTGCATGATCATGTTGATGCGACCGCCAAGGCCCACTTCGGTGGCAAGCTTCACAGCGTCCACGTTGTAGAACTTCAATTTCTTGCTGGCGATGGTGCGCTTCATGGAAGCAGGCAAGTGCTTTTCCATGTCTTCCAAGGTCCAATCGGAGTTCAATACAAAGGTACCACCTTCGGTGATGCCTTCTAGCACTTCGTATTGGTTCACATAGGAAGCCTTATGACAGGCCACATAGTCAGCTTGGGTCACAAGGTAAGAAGACTTGATGGGCTCGTTACCAAAGCGCAAGTGAGATACGGTGAAGCCGCCGGACTTTTTGGAGTCGTAAGCAAAGTAGGCTTGTGCGTACATGTCGGTGTTGTCACCGATGATTTTAATGGCTTGCTTGTTGGCGCCCACAGTGCCGTCAGCACCAAGGCCGAAGAACTTGCACTGCACGGTGCCGGTGGGAACGGTGTTGATTTCTTCTTCCACTTCTAAGGAAGTGAAGGTTACGTCATCGTTGATGCCCACGGTGAAGTGGTTTTTGGGGCCTGCAGAAAGCATGTTATCAAAAACAGCTTTAGCCATGGCAGGGGTGAAATCTTTGGAGCCAAGACCATAGCGACCGCCCACAATGGTGGGCACTTCGCCGCGCTCAAGATAGGCTGTGCATACGTCTTGGTATAAAGGTTCACCAAGGGCGCCGGGCTCTTTGGTGCGGTCAAGCACGGTGATGGTGCTGGCTGTGGCAGGAATGGCGCGAAGTAGATGCTCGGTGGAGAAAGGACGGAACAAACGTACTTTCACAAGACCCACTCTTTGCCCCATGCCGTTCAAGTAGTCCACGGTTTCTTCGATGACTTCGCAAGCAGAACCCATGGCAATGATGATGCGCTCAGCTTCTGGATGGCCCACATAGTCGAACAATTTGTATTTGCGACCGGTGATGGCAGAAACTTTTTTCATGTTTTCTTGCACAAGGCCAGCCACGGCGTCGTAGTAAGGATTGCAAGCTTCGCGGTTTTGGAAGTAAATATCTGGGTTTTGTGCAGTACCACGGATGTGTGGATGCTCAGGGTTCATGGCATTGGCGCGGAATTCTTCTACCTTTTCCCAGTTAACGAGGGGGATGATGTCTTCATAATCGATGATTTCGATTTTTTGCACTTCGTGGGAAGTACGGAATCCATCAAAGAAGTGACAGAAAGGCACAGAAGAATCAATGGCGGTTAAGTGAGCCACAAGAGCCAAGTCCATACATTCTTGCACAGAAGCAGAAGCCAGCATGGCAAAGCCTGTTTGACGGCAAGCCATAACGTCTTGGTGATCGCCAAAGATGGACAAGGCATGGCTAGCTAAGGCGCGAGCAGATACGTGGAAAACGCCGGGTAAAAGTTCACCGGCGATCTTGTACATGTTGGGCACCATGAGCAAGAGGCCTTGCGATGCCGTAAATGTAGAGGTTAGCGCGCCGGCAGCAAGGGAGCCGTGCACAGCACCGGCCGCACCAGCTTCGGATTGCATTTCACGCACAACCAATTCTTGCCCCATGAGGTTTTTACGACCGGCAGCTGCCCAATCGTCAGCAAGTTCGCCCATTACCGAAGAGGGGGTAATGGGGTAAATGGCTGCTGCGTCAGAAAGGGCATAAGCAATATGCGTGGTGGCTGTATTGCCGTCCATTGTTTTCATCTTTGCCATAACACACTCCTTAAAAATGTTCTTCTTAAAAGCCTATATCATGCAATGGGGACACGTCCCACATTTAAAATAATCTTACATATTTTTTCAATAGGTGCAAAACAAAAAAAACTAATTGCAATGTTTTGTTCTTTGTACATTAACAGAATGCGGGAAAAGTAGCATAAAACTGTTTGATTGAACAGTCTATTTCTGAATATTTTTTTGCAAAAAGCACAAGAGTTTGAATTATTGCAAAAAATATGACAAAAAAGTAAGTTTTTTTATGTTTTCGTCAAGGCGTAAGGGGCGTTTTTTTGAAAAAATAAGCGTAAACTCTTTTGCAACAAAGATGCTGTTACTCCTGCAACGATTCAAGAATATTTTGCGAGTTGAGGCTAATTTACTTGCTATTTGTGCAAATATGTTTAACTTAGCGTAGCTCATGCGAATGAGATTTTAACTTTTGGAGAATACCATGCCCATTAAAAATGATGATACAGTACAAGTTCACTACACTGGCACCTTGACCGACGGTACCGTGTTTGACTCTTCTTTAGAGCGTGACCCCTTAGAATTTACCATGGGTAAGCAAATGCTTATTGCCGGTTTTGAAAATGCCATCATGGGCAAAGAAGTGGGCGATAAAGTAAACGTGACCATCGCCCCCGAAGACGCTTACGGCGATGTGGACCCAGAGCTCATCTTTGAAGTGCCTCTTTCTGAAGTGCCAGAGCATATTACGCCTGAGCCCGGCTTACAATTACAGCTTTCCAATGAAGAAGGCATCATGAATGTGGCCATTGAAGATGTGACAGATACGCACATTTTACTCAATGCCAACCATTCCTTGGCCGGTCAAACCTTGATTTTTGATATCGAAGTTATCTCCATCAAGTAAGCTTTCTTATCTTGTTTTTAAGAAGCCCCGCCAAAGCGGGGCTTTTTTTTGTGGTACAAATAAGAGTGTGCACTGTAAAAAATGCCGACAAAAGTGTCGGCTTCCTTTACACATTTGCCAGATACCCAAAAATAATTACCTAGAAAAGTAATGGGTTATATGTGGTATGCCTTTTGCAAAAAAGATTACGGTAATGTTTTATTGTGTAAGTCCTAAAGTGAAGAGGAGTTGTGTATGAAGAGAAAGCTTTGTGCCTTATGTACCCTTGTGTTCTTGAGTCTTACGTCCCTAGCATTGGCTGCCCCGCTCAACTATAAGTTTGAAGTGGACACCTACATTGAGACATGCATTCCCGGCTTTGATTGGCCTCTGGATTCCGAAAAGAGAAAAGGGCAATTAACGTCTGAAAATAATTATCAAGAAAGCATATCCATTCCCCATATTATTGATGAGATGGCTGCTGATGTGGCGATTTTTTCTGGTGTGTACGAGGTTAATGTAAAAATACAAAACCCTGTACCCGGCGGTAAGCCCATCACTTTATCCCTTGGTTTTGACATGTATACTGAATGTAATAAGCTTGTTTTAAGCCCCATGACTTCAACCTTTGTCACTGCCGGTGGTTTTTACTTAAATGCCGATTTAAGCGATTGGAATGTGATGTATACGGCCGACAATGAATTGTACTGGGAAAAATTTTTTTTCGGGCCTTATCTTGAGGATATTCGTTTCGACTTTGGAGCCTTAGATAGAAACGATCCTCCCATTCCTAATCCGGAACCTGCCACCATGTTGCTCATGGGTGCTGGCCTAGCGGGTCTTGGTGTCTTTAGGAAGGGTAAGAAAAAGGTCGAATAATACTTACGACGCAAAAGTGTTGGTAAGGTGTATGGTTGAGCTTGTGGAGTTGGTCCGCAAGCTCTTTTTTTATGGTCGCTTGGGAGCTTGTAAGGTGAGGTAGTCGGCGTTGAGGCTTTCAAGCCATAGGCTATCATGGCTGGAAACTATGACCGTGGTGCCTTTGGCGGCCACGCTGTGCACAGCTTCATGTATGGCTTTGGAACAAGCCGTGTCGGTGTGGGCAGTGGGTTCGTCCAAAAGCAAAGCCAAGGGTTCCAGCACCAAACGGGAGGCCAAGGCCACACGTTGTTTTTCACCGCCGGAAAGCTGATACCAAGGGCGCGAAGCCACAGATTCTGGTTTAAAGCCCACGGTTTCTAAAGCTTCAAAAGCTTTTTCTTGCATGCCTTGTTTTTTTCCGCGCAATTTTAAACCATAGCACACATTATCCAGCACCGAAGTTTTAAACAGATAGGGCTCTTGCAAAAGTAAGGTCACATCTTGGCGCGTGTGCATGGGATTGTCGCCGTAAAAGGAAATGCTGCCTTGGCTAGGCTTTTCCAAAAAGGCTAAAATGCGTAATAGGGTGCTTTTTCCCACACCATTGGGGCCCACAAGGGCCAGCACTGCGCCGCGCGCAATTTCCACTGGGGGCATGTGCGACATATCCAGCGCCACATGTTTATCATAGCATTGTATGATGTTATGTAATTTATACAGCATATTATCCCCTGCGTCCTTCTTTGCGCAAAAAGGTGAGGGCCAGATTTAAAATAAAAGCCATGAGCAAGAGCACAAGTCCAAGGGCAATGCCTTGAGCAAATTCACCTTTGTTGGTTTCTAGGGTGATGGCCGTGGTGATGGTTCTGGTATCCCAGCGAATATTGCCACCCAGCATCATGGCCACGCCCACCTCGGTGATGACGCGTCCAAAAGCTGTTACCAGCACTAAGAGTATGGCAAAGCGCAATTCCATGATGGTGCCCACCGCTTGCTGAAAGGGGGATGCGCCCAAGGTGAGTAAGGTTTGGCGACAGCGCGGGTCTTGATTTTCCACCGCTTGCGCCGTGAGGGAACTGATGATGGGCAGGGCCAAGATGGCTTGACCAAGGGCCATGCCTTCTAAGGTGAAGAGTAAGCCTAAATCGCCCAAAGGGCCTTTGCGCATGATGAAGGCATAGACCAAAAGACCTATGAGCACCGTGGGAAAAGCCAATAAGGTATCAGAAATGAGGCGTAAAAAGCGTCGGCCAAAAAAATTGCCGTAGCCAAGGGCCAGCCCCAAGGGCAGACCCAAAGCCACGGCTAAAATCATGGCGTATATGGTAGATACAAGGCTAGCTTCCACTGCGGAAAAGGTATCCGCATTGCCAGTTAGCAAAAGATGAAAGGCCTGAAGAAAGCCTTGTACAAAAAAATCCATAAACTACTTGCTTGCAGCGTTGGGGAAGAACAATTGCTTGCCTTGCATTTTGTAGTCAGCAATGCTCTTTTGTGTGGAAGGAGCTACCAACCAGTTGGCAAACTTCACAGCCAAGTCATTCTTAGCCTTGGGGCAGTTGTTGGTGTTCACTTCCACTACGGAGTACTGGTTAAAGAGGGCTTTGTCGCCTTCCACCACAATGGCCAAGGAGCTATCGGGGTTTTTGCTGCTAAAAGTAATCCAAGTGCCGCGGTCGGTGAGGGCATAGCCACCCTTTTCAGAGGCAATGGTTAAGGTTTTGAGCATGCCTTGGCCCACAGAAGAGTACCAAGTTTCCTTGGAAGGTACTGCGCCGTGAAGGTTTTTCCAAAGCTTTTGCTCGGCCTTGTGTGTGCCGGAATTGTCACCACGGCTCACAAAAGCGGCACCGGAAGCGGCAATGTTCTTCAATGCTTTGGCGGCGTCATTGCCTTTTACTTTGGCAGGGTCGGCCTTGGGGCCCACCATGATGAAGTCATTGTACATGACCAATTGACGATTTTGACCAAAGCCTTTGTTAACAAAGTCGATTTCAGCGTCAGGAGCGTGTACAAGTAATACATCCACGTCGCAGTTTTGGCCATGAGCTAAGGCTTTACCTGTGCCCACTGCCACCCATTTAATGGGCACGCCGGTTTCTTTGGTGAATTGGGGGCCCAATACGTCAAGCAAGCCGGAGTCTTGGGTGCTTGTGGTGGTGGCCATCATCAAAGTTTCTTCAGCTTGCGCTGTGGGAGCTAAAGCAAGGGCGCCTACCAAGAAGCCCAAAACAGTAAGGGTGCGAAATGCGTGTAACATATGTCCTCCAAAGGTTGTTATTTCTGTGGGGGTATAGTCATAAATTTTCGCCCCTGTCAAGGGGGAGCTTTGCCCCAAGGTGCGCTTTTCTTAAGAGGAAATAATCCTTAAAAGCGCCGCAGGCAAACGCCAATAGAGGCGTTCTGCATGGTGAAAAAAGCGTGGAGAAAGGAAAGAAAGAAGGAAAAACAAGCCTGTTTTCATGCTGTAAGGACTTACTCTTTGCGCTGAAAAAAAGCATTGCCATACTGCTTTTCTGGCCTGTGCACCTTGCCCCATACGCCAAAGCTGTACAGCGTCATGAAAACACACTCGCCCTTGCAAAGCCTGCGATGCCTTGGGATACTTCTGGTCAAATTCTGGCCAAAGGGTACGAAGTTTCGTGAGAATGGTTTGCACTTCTTGGGCCCATAAATGTCCTTGGCTATGGCTGATATTATGGGCATGCATGCGTCTATGGGTGAGCACTTGTGGTATAAAATCGCACTCATAATCATGGGCCAAGCGATAAAATAAGTCTGCATCGGCGGCCAATTGCAAAGTGGGATCAAAGGCACTTAGCCTTTCCACCGTACTACGGCGTACCATGACTGAAGACAGGATAACCCATTGCCGCTCAATGAGCTCTTCAAATACGTACCCTCTGGCTGGTTTAGTGCGCGAAAATACGTGAGTCAGAATGCGTGTTTTACCGCTGGAAGTTGTGGAAAAAAAAGACGTATCAGTGCAGACCAAATGCGTGGCGGGGGCTTGTTCCAAGAGGGCCACTTGTTGCGCCAGTTTTTGCGGCTCCCAAAGGTCGTCGGCATCCAAAAAAGCCACATACTCACCGCGCGCATGGGCAAGGGCTAAATTTCTGGCTTGTCCTAAAATGGGACGTTGGGAGTGAGCAATGCAATGGATGCGTGCGTGTTTTCTGGCATACTCTTGGGCCATGGAAAGGCTGGTATCGGTGCTGGCACTATCAAAGAAAATCACTTCCCAAGCCTCAAAACTTTGGGCGAGTACGCAATCCAAAGTCTGCGCCAAGGTATGGGCGCAGTTATACCCATTTATAATGATGGAAACGAGGGGCGTCACAGTTTAGTGAAGGCTAAACGAGCAAGTCCACACCCACAGACCAACGGCCCGTATATACGGGGGGTGCCAAGTCCGTGCCTGGATTGCCTGCTTTAGCTTGTGTGGAGTATGCGGCACTGGCCTTTTGGGGGCTGATGGTGCTGGCGGAATTCACCGTCATATTTTGTGCATCCATGCCTTGCGAAGAGGTGGGGCGAGCACCGTCGGCGGCGCGCAAGCGTAGAGCTTCATAAGCGGCGGCGCCATTGCTGGGGGTATAGGTGCGCGTTTGTAAATTTTCCAGAGGGTTCAAATTGCTGGCATACAAAGCCGCCACGCCGGCCATATCCGGTGTGGTGGTGTAAGGCACGCGACGCATTTCCTCGGCAACGGGTGCTTTGGTAAGGCTCTCTTCTTCATGGGCATTGGGGCTGATACGTCCCGAGGAGGTGTATACGCCTGTGCCTGCGCCCATGCTGGGCACATAAACATCTTGGAAGGGGCGTTGGGTTTGCGTATTTTCGGTGGCAATGACCGCATGACCCTGTTGCAGAACCTTGGCTTTTTCCAGTGCTTCCGGACTTAAAGATAGGGCGTCAGCCACCACGGAGTCAAAGTTGGAACTTTGCTCTGCACTGCGGGCCCCACGCTTTTGAGATTGGTCTCCTCCGCTTTGGAAAGCATCAAAGGAAAAATCAAAGGGGGATATGGTGGAAGCGTTGTCTACTAAGCCGGATATGCTGTCCATATATACCTCAATGGTTACGGTTCTAAATCATAATATAAGGCTTTTAGTTTTATTTGTCTAGATGTGTCATTGGTTCTAATCTACATTGCGGCGATATTTTACTTTCAAAGATAAAATATTGCCGTAATTAAAGTTTTTTGGAAAGGCTTATCCGAAGGGCGCGAAGCGTTCCCGTTAGTGAGCGCGCGAGCTTTACGGGAATAGAGCGTAAAACGGGTCTGGGGGAAGAACCTTTTGTTCACAAAAGGTTTTCCCCCAGTAGATTTCCTAAATAGCTTATACCTACTTATACACAGCACCCGTGGCGGCGGAGCTCACAAGGCGTGCGTAACGTTTCAAGAAAGGCGAGGTGATTTCTTTCACCACATGTACATGTGTTTTGCGTCTTTCTTCCAATTCTTCTTCGCTCACAAGCAGGTCCAGAACGCGGTTGGGAATATCAATGCGAATGATATCGCCTTCGCGCACAAGGCCAATGGTTCCGCCGTCGGCAGCTTCCGGTGAAATATGGCCAATGGCCGCACCGTTGGTACCGCCGGAGAAACGTCCGTCGGTGAGCAGAGCCACGTCTTTACCAAGACCCATGCCGGTGATGGCCGCCGTGGGGGAGAGCATTTCGCGCATGCCTGGACCGCCGCGTGGGCCTTCGTAGGTGATGACCACAGCGTCACCCTTGACGATTTTGCCGGCCAAAATGGCTTGCATGGCCTCTTCTTCAGAGGTGAATACACGCGCACGCACATCGCGGCAGAGCATTTCTTGGGCCACGGCAGATTGCTTCACCACGGCACCTTGAGGCGCAAGGGAACCTTTTAAGATGGCGATGCCGCCTTGCTTGGAGTAGGCATTGTCAATGGTGCGGATAACATCGGCATTTTTCACACCGGCTTTGAGGTCAGCCAAGTTTTCACCCACGGTTTTACCGGTGACGGTGAGGGCACTATCATTTACAAGCCCAATTTTGCGCAGCTCTGCCATGACGGCAGGAATGCCACCGGCCAGGTGTAATTCTTCAATGTGGTGTGCGCCGGCGGGGGAGAGCTTACACAAATTAGGTGTCTTGCGGCTCACTTCGTCGAAAATATCCAAGGATAAATTGAGACCTGCCTCGCGGAAGATGGCGGGCAAGTGCAGTACTGTGTTGGTGGAACAGCCCAGAGCCATGTCCACAGCCACGGCATTGGAAACGGCTTCTTGGGTGACGATGTCAGAAGGACGAATGTTCTTTTCCAAAAGCTCCATGACCTTCATGCCGGCTTTTTTGGCAAGGCGAATACGCGAAGCCATGACGGCGGGGGTGGTGCCATTGCCGGGCAAGGCTAGGCCAATGGTTTCGGAAAGACAGTTCATGGAGTTGGCAGTGAACATGCCGGCGCAAGAGCCGCAACCGGGGCAAGCGCCTTCGGCCAGCTCTTCCAATTGCTCTTCGCTCATGTCACCGCTTTTTACGCGACCCACGCCTTCAAATACGGTGATGAGGTCGGTTTTGGCGTCTTTGCCGATGTGTTCAGACTTAAGACCTGCCAACATGGGGCCGCCGCTGATGAGAATGGAGGGGATATTTAAGCGCAGCATGGCCATGAGCATGCCGGGCACGCTCTTGTCACAGTTGGGGATGAAAACCAAGGCGTCAAAAGGATGCGCACAAGCCATGATTTCAATGGAGTCAGCAATGATTTCACGTGAAGGCAAGGAAAAATGCATGCCTTGATGGTTCATGGCAAGGCCATCGCAAACGGCAATGGCTGGAAATTCCATGGGAGTTCCGCCGGCCAGACGCACGCCGGCTTTTACGGCTTCAGAGATGCGGTGCAGGTGAATGTGACCGGGCACAATTTCATTGGCGCCGTTGACAATGCCGATGAGGGGACGGTCCATTTCTTCACGGGTGAGTCCAAGGGCATACAACAAGGAGCGGTGCGGGGCTTTTTCAAGGCCGGCAGTCATTTTTTTACTACGCATGGGAATTCCTTTAGGGGTGTTTATGTCTTTAAGGTTTAAGCACAGTGTGGTGCTTTGTCCTTTTTTGTTACAGTGGTACTATAACTCATCTCATAATTCAGCTTATACTGAATTACGCTATATAGTAATGTATGAGATAGCTTCTAGTAGCAAATTTGCCGGTAAAAAGCCAGTGCTGACATGGGCTAAGCCTTGTGTGCCCTTATCTTTGAATTATGGGCCTTAAGGATTACGTTTTTGAGCCGATAAGACTTGGGAGAAGTAAAGCCTAAAAGGCGTATTTGTGTTTGCATGTTTTTTGCATTGCATAAACCGTAGGCTTTTTCGGCAAGAATTTCCCATGAGAGGTTTGTTATGTCAAATACCATATCCGGCGGCATATCTTTTTCAGGTATAGGTAGCGGAACCGACTTTAGTGCCATGATTGAGCAACTGAAAGAAGTTGAGTCTTTTCGCTTATATTCGCTCCAAGATTCGCGTGATGTGGCCACTGAAACCTATGAGGCTTTTCAAGATCTCATTAAGACGGTTACAGAAGCAAAAGAATCCCTCTCCTTGCTCAATACCTACGAAGAATTTTTAACCAAAATTGCTTCCAGTAGTAGCGAAGCCACCCTTGGTGTGAAAGCCGACGCAAATGCTGTGGACGGTACCCATAAGATTGAAGTGAAGCAGCTTGCCAGTAATGCCATTTGGGCCAACAAGGGCAGCTACGCAGAAAAAAGTACCGTTATCAATAATACAGGTGCTGCAGAAGAGTTTTCTTATACCTACAAGGGTGAAACGCGCACTCTTTCCGTGCCGGCAGGTACCACTTTGGAAGGCTTTGCCAATATGGTGAACCAAGACAGGGCCAATCCTGGGGTGAGAGTAAGTATTTTAAAAACGGCCGACGGATATTCCTTCCAAGTGTCCGGCGATGAATCCGGTGCGGCGGCTTCTTTAGAAATACATCCCTCGGGGCTCATGGGCTTAAGTGGAGCAGGTGGCACGTGGGAATCTTCTGCTTCTGTGGATATGGACACGGCTCTTAATGCCGGCAATGTGGCCAGTACGTATTCGTACTCCTTGAAGTTAGATGGTATAGCCACCCCCATAGCTGTGAATGGCATCAACGGTGCTTCTTCTCAACAAGATTTGGTCAATGCCATCAACGCCGCCGATACTCGCCCCGATGATATCGCTTCCATTGACGCCAATGGTAACTTGGTCATCAAAGGCCTTGAGTCCATGGATATTACCACCACATCACCTGATGGTGTGGAAAGTGCGGAAAATATTTCTGTAAAGCGCGAAAGTACCATAGATTTTGCCGGCTCACTGACCGAGCATACCATTGCCGGGCCCGCCAGTTATAGCTTTACTGCTGAAGGTAGTGCCACCCCTGTTGTTGTGAATATGACAGGCGGCCATACACAAAAAGATGTTTTGGATAAATTGGCTGAAGAAGGCTATACGTGGACGAAAACTTCTGCCAACGGTCGCTCCGAAGTGGTCATTGAAGGTATTACAGGCGTACCGTCAAACTTTTTAGATACAGATTTAAGTAATCGCGGCTCTGTGCCCGTGAGTTCCTTCATGGTGGATACAGCTGGTTTACAAGCTGAATTTGCAGCGGGCTCTTCCTATAGTTTTGCCACTACGGGTGGTGATAGCGTGACCTTCACCATGGACACCTTACACACGGCCACCGATGTGCTTAATAAGCTGAGCGATTTGGGTTATGCCTCTTCAGGCTCCGCAGTTGGTGATACGTCAACCATTGGCGTAACTGGCATTAGTGATATGTCAGCTTTGACCAGCAAGCTTGGCGCTCACAACGTTATTGATGCAAAGATTTCTAGCAATATAAATATGCTGGATGTGGGCGATGCCACCTTTGCCGCAAAAACCTATGAATTTAGAGACGAGGATAATAATCTTGTTTCCATTGCCATGGCTGATGGGCATACGCAAGATGACCTTCTCACAGCATTGGAGACGCATACCCCCACTGCATTTCCTTCCACAGTGACCGACGCCAATGGCAGACGTAGCATCACCATTTATGGTTTAAGCGATGCTTCTGCGCTTTTTGAAATGGATCCGGCCCACGCCACGGCAGCCACAGCAACTACTGCTTTGCCAGATTATAGCGAAGCCGTGGGCGGCGCCACGGAAACAGTACAAAGTGGCGTGGTTCCAACCACGTCGGAATGGGTATTCACCAAAGAAGACGGCAGCACTTTTTCCGTGGCTGTTTCCAATACCGACACCATGAGGGATGTGCTAGAAAGAGCTAAGACCACAGGGCCCATGACCTATTCGCACGACGCAACCACAGGCATTGTTACTCTGGATGGTATCACGTCGGTGAGTGGTATGCCGGGCGAAGTGTCCTTTGGCGGTTCGTTAACAGGGTCCGATGCGTGGCAGGTGCAAGCTTCGCAAGATGCTGTTTTTAAAGTGGATAACTGGCCTCAAGATTTAACGTCCAGTACCAACGAGGTGCAAGGCGTTTTGGAAGGTATCACTCTTTCCTTGCGCGATGTGGGCACGGCGCAAATCACCGTGGCGGCCGATACGGACTCGGTGAAAGCCAATATTCAAACGGTGCTGGATGCCATAAACTCTGTGCTGAAAAAAGTACAGGATTTAACAGCCATTACTGAAGATGTATCAGACTCTTATGATGACTCAACGCAAAGTGTTGCCAAAACTTCAGGCTCTGCTTTGACGGGAAATTATAGCACGCAGCTCTTTTTAAGTCGTTTTAAATCAGAAGCAGCTTCGCATCCTCCAGGATTCCAGCCCATGACGGCCGATGATATTTTCTCGGGCGACTTTATCTCAAGTTTAGCGCAAATGGGTATTAAAGTTTCTTCCGATGTGGATGACCCTAACTTTGGTCTTTTCAGTATTGCGCCTCAAGGAACCACGGAATCCATACAAGCCCTTGACCAAGCCGCTTTTGATGATGCCATAGCAAAAAATTTAGAAGACGTTATTAATTTCTTTGCCGCCTCAGAAGAAGGGACTTCCTCGTCGGCTAACTTCCGTTATAATAATCACATCGACGGCTTAACTCAGCCGGGAACGTACGATGTAAGTTATACGGTGGATGCTTCAGGTAAGCCCATAAACGTGTTCATTAATGGTGCACTGGCAAGCCCCAGCGAAACTGATCCAAACACTTTTTCAGCGGGCAGTGGCTCCGGAGATGCCGGAGGTATGGCCATCACCATTGACAACTTGGCTCCGGGCTCGTATTCAGGTAGCGTCTCAGTGCAGCAGGGTAAAGTGGGGCAATTGGAAGCTTTTCTTGCTGCAGAGTTGAAATATGTGACACCTAAGCCGTCTGAGCCAAACCTGAATCAAAAAAACGGTGGCTTGCAAATTGCCGCCGAGGGCGCCAAATCTCTCATTGAGCAATTGGATACTAAGATTGGCGAAGAGTCGGATCGACTTGAACGCTGGGAAGAGACCGAAAGATTAAAGTTTGCTCGTTTAGATACTTTGCTTGGTTCTTATAACGGACAAATGGAAATGCTAGCCCAGCAAATCGGGCAATTGGGCTAAGGCCTAGACGCCAAGACAATTTATTGATAGTCAACGTAGATACTAACATACAGAGGTTCGCATGAATAAGGCAGCACAAGCCTATTTTCAAACCAAGGTGAGTACCACAGATCAAGGGCAACTTTTACTCTTGCTCTATGATGGTGCGCTGAAATTTTTGCAGCAGGCCAGAGAAAAAATGCTGGAAAAAGATTACGCCGCCAAGGGTATTCTCATTTCTAAGGTTATTGATATCATTAATGAGCTTACCAATACCCTTAATTTGGAAAAAGGGGGCACGCTGGCAGAAAACTTAAATAATCTGTATTTTTTGTGCACCACGCGTTTGTTGCAAGCCAATTTAAAAATGAATGTGGAACAATTGGACAGTGTTTCAGATATTTTATCGGGCTTGCGCTCAGCCTATGCAGAAATCATTGAAACGCCAGAAGCTAAAAGAGCCTCTGCGCAAATTGCGGCCAAGCTCAATGTGGATGCCTCCATTACGCAGCGCGCCGCCATGCAAACCCGCCACAATGTGGTAAATCCTTCGGCCATGGGTATGATGCAAGCCCGTAATGCGTATGGTTCCATGCAGCGTAGCATGCCCACGCCAGCGGCGGCTCCTACTCCTGCCCCTGCGGCGCCCTCATCGGGCATTGCTGCGGTCATGGCAAGCCCAGCTGCAGTGAAGCCGGCAGAACAGCATACTTTTGCTACAACAGAACAGGCTCCGGTTGCAGCTTCCACGGCGGCGTCCGCAGCAGGTTTGGGTGCTCCGGTGGCAGAAGCACCATCAGCTTCGTCGCCCAGTGCTCCCAGTGCGACCACGGCGCCCAGTACTCCGGCGGCACCTGCCGCACCCAAAGGATTTGGGGTCAAGGGCTTTGGCTACAACAAAGCTTTTGGAAAATAAGATTTCATGAAGAAAGGACGTGATGTGCATCGCGTCCTTTCTTTATATATGAGGCGGCAATGACAGTAAATGCGTATGCAAGTTATGCATAAAGTCTGCTGTACATACTCCCGCTATTTCCGCTAAAAAAGGAATATTACCCTCACCCCTTGCTTTCTCTTATTTAATGTCTATTTATTTCTAACGGTAAGGAATAGTACTTAAATTTTCACGGCTGTAGAAGAATTCTACCAGAAATCACAAATATTGTTGACATTTTGAGGAATTTTGTATAAATTACCGTTTTAAATTGATTAACGATAACAAACGCTTACGAGGATACCATGCCTAGTAATTTTGGCAAAGCCCTTACCTTCGATGATATTTTATTACTTCCCGGATTTTCTGAAGTCACTCCTGACCTAGTAGATATCACATCGCAACTGACAAAATCCATTCCTTTGCGCATTCCCATGCTTTCTGCCGCCATGGACACGGTGACAGAATCCGCCATGGCCATTTCCATGGCTCGTATGGGCGGCATTGGTATCGTGCACAAAAATATGACCATTGAGCGTCAACGCCTGCAAATTGAAAAGGTGAAAAAGTCTGAAAGTGGCATGATCTTAGATCCCATCACTGTGGCTTCCACCGACTCTGTAAAGCAAGCCCTTGACCTCATGGCAGAATATCGCGTGTCCGGTTTGCCTGTGGTGGACGGCGACAAATTGGTGGGCATTTTGACCAACCGTGACGTGCGCTTTATCCAAGATGGCTCCAATACCTTAGTGCGCGAAGTTATGACTTCTAAAAATCTCGTCACCGTGCCCATGGGTACTTCCCTTGACGAAGCTCGTAATCACTTGCATGAGCATAGAATTGAAAAGCTCTTGGTGGTGGATGACAATGGCCGTCTTCGCGGTCTCATCACCATGAAAGACATTGATAAAGTACAAAAATATCCCACATCTTGTAAGGATGACAAAGGTCGCCTTCGTGTGGGCGCCGCCATTGGTGTGGGCAATTTAGATCGCGCCGAAGCTTTGCTTGATGCCGGTGCTGACGTATTGGTGTTGGACTCTGCCCACGGGCATTCTTCCAACGTATTGCGTTCCATCCGCGACATTAAGGCTGCATTCCCCAACTGCCAACTGGTGGCTGGCAACGTGGGCACCTATGAAGGCGCCAAGGCCATTTTTGAAGCCGGTGCTGACACCGTTAAGGTGGGCATTGGACCCGGTTCCATTTGTACCACTCGTATTGTGGCAGGCGTAGGCGTGCCTCAAGTGACCGCCGTGCAAGAAGCCGCACGCGCCGCCAAAGAATTTGATCGTTGCTGCATAGCCGACGGCGGTATTAAATTCTCCGGTGACATCGTGAAAGCTCTAGCCATGGGCGCAGACACCATTATGATTGGTGGTCTTTTTGCCGGCACCGAAGAGAGCCCCGGCGAAACCATTTTATATCAAGGTCGTACCTATAAAATCTATCGCGGCATGGGTTCCATCGATGCCATGAAAGAAGGTTCTTCCGACCGTTACTTCCAAGAAGCTTCCAAGAAGCTCGTGCCTGAAGGCATCGTGGGCCGTGTGCCTTATCGCGGTGGCGTCATGGACTCCATTTATCAGCTCATGGGCGGCTTGCGTTCCGGCATGGGTTATGTGGGCGCCAAAGACCTTAAGGAATTGCGCGACAAGACACAATATTGCGAAATTTCCGCTTCCGGCTTACGTGAAAGCCATGTGCATGATGTTATCATCACCAAGGAAGCCCCCAACTATCGCATCGACAACTAATATGAGTATGGCTTAAAGGGCCGTAGTATTAGGCATTGTATTCAAAGAGGGATATATACGTTTTACGAAAAAAGCGTGTATATCCCCCTGTTTATTAAAAGGGTTTCACGGCATTGCATCCCGTAAACATTACCAAGGAAAAAATTATGCCAAGTAAAGTTATTATTATCGATTATGGCTCTCAAGTAACTCAGCTCATTGCGCGTCGCGTGCGTGAAGCTGGCGTTTATTCTGAAATCCACCCCTGCAATGTCACTGCAGAGGCTGTAAAAGCCATGAATCCCAACGCCATTATCCTCTCCGGTGGTCCTGCCTCCGTGGGTGAGGACGATGCCCCTACTCTTGATAAAGGCTTTTTAGATCTTGGCGTGCCAGTGCTTGGTATTTGTTATGGCATGCAATTGCTTGCGCAAAATCTTGGCGGTGAGTTGGCTCAATCTGTTACCCGCGAATATGGCCCCGCAGAACTTTCCTTTGTGGCCGATTCGCCTTTGTGGGCAGGTCTTGATAAGGGCCAAAAATCCCGCATTTGGATGAGCCATGGTGATAAGGTAAAATCTGTACCTGCAGGCTTTAGCATCATTGCCAGCACTCCCACCTTGGAAGTTGCCGCCATGGCCCATGAAGCCAAACAAATTTACGCCGTGCAATTCCACCCCGAAGTGCATCACAGCGTGGATGGCGAAAAAATCATCCGTAACTTCATTTTTGAAATTGCCAAAATCACACCCGACTGGTCCATGTCTTCCTTCGTGACACGTTGTATTGACGAAATGGCCGCTCAAGTGGGCCCCGATAGCCATGTGGTATGTGCTCTTTCCGGCGGTATCGATTCCACCGTGGTGGCTGTGCTCTTGCACAAAGCCATAGGTCATCGTTTACATTGTATTTTTGTGGATAACGGCGTGCTTCGCCTCAATGAAGGTGAAGAAGTGGTTAACTACTTGCGTGAGCACTTCGACCTCAATTTGAAATTTGTTCAAGCCCAAGATTTGTTCCTCAACAAGTTGAAAGGCGTGGATGACCCTGAGAAGAAGCGCAAAATCATCGGTCACACCTTCATTGAAGTGTTTGATGATGAAGCCAAAGCCCTCGGTCAAGTGGATTATCTTGCTCAAGGTACGCTCTATCCCGACGTTATTGAGTCCATTTCCCATAAGGGCCCCAGTGCTGTTATCAAGAGTCACCACAATGTGGGCGGCTTGCCAGAAACCATGAAGATGAAGCTCATTGAGCCTTTGCGTGAGCTCTTTAAGGATGAAGTTCGTAAGGTTGCCGCAGAGCTTGGCATGCCCGATTCCATCGTATGGCGTCATCCCTTCCCTGGGCCAGGTCTTGCCATTCGTATTCTTGGTGAAATCACCGAAGAGCGTTTGGAAATTTTGCGCAGAGCTGACAAAGTGGTGCAAGAAGAGCTTAAAGAATCCGGCTGGTACCGTAAGGTATGGCAAGGTTTCGCCGTGCTCTTGCCGCTGAAGACTGTGGGCGTCATGGGCGATGGCCGCACCTATGAGCACGTTATTGCATTACGCATCGTGGATAGCGTGGACGCCATGACAGCCGACTGGGCTCGCTTGCCTGCGGAGCTTTTGGAGCGCATGTCCAGCCGTATTATTAATGAAGTGAAGGGTGTTAACCGCGTGGTATATGACATTTCGTCCAAGCCACCTAGCACCATCGAATGGGAATAATTGATTTTTTGTTGAAAAAGAGCCATCTGCTGCGTCAGGCTTGTTTTTTGCTTCGGTCGAGTATGTTTGATACACTTCCTACGCAAAAAAAGTCGCCTTCCTTGCAGCTCACCCTTTTTGAACAAAAACTCATGATGTTTGAAATATAAGCGTTTTGATGGCGGGCATGGGTAAAAAAACCTGTCCGTCATCATTTTTGTAGTGAGAGGTGAATCATGTTCGGCATTGGAAGTACAGAACTTTTAGTTATCTTGATTGTGGCCTTGGTGGTGCTTGGGCCCAAATCCCTTCCGGGGATTGCCAAAACTGTGGGTAAGGTCATGGGCGAATTTCGTCGTGTCTCCACAGATTTTCAGCGCACCATGAATGCTGAAGTGGCCAATGAAGAACATGAAAAGCGCAAAAAAGAAGCGGAAGAAGAGCTTTTTGGGCAAGATAAGGCAGCTGCTAAAAGTGCCGATGCCAGCACAGCCAAGCCGGCTCCCGCCGCTGAAGATTCTCCTGTGGTGGATACCGAAGCCACAACACCTGCCCAAGCTTGCGCTGAAACGCCTGCCACCACCGTAGCAGAAGATTCCCCCGTGGCCATGGCCGTGGCAAAGGCGCAAGCCGAAGCTGAAGCCACCGCCCCAGCACCCGCTCCTGCAAAAGAAAAGGAAATGGCATGAGCACCGAGAAGCCATTAGCCGCCGTTTCTGCGCCCATTGCGGAGTCTGTTGTCGAACCTCAAGAAGAAATTTTAGAAGGCGTGGTTCCGGCTCCGGACAATCATGAAGAGGGTACTCCGCCATCCGAAGAGCCAAATTCCACGACGGAGAACGATGGCTCACCCCATGAAGAGGTGACTTCTGACGCTGAAACGTCTGATGTTAGCCCCTCAGACCTTGCCGCTACCGAAGCCATAATCCATGATAGTGTTTCTACTTCTGATGAAAATGTTGAGCCATCGGCCATAGAAGCCGCCATGCAAGCCACCGAACTCGCCGGCACACAGACTTTTGATCAGAAGAAAAAAGAACAGCGCACCCCGCCACCACGCAAAACACGCGAAGAGCGTGGGCTTCCTCCCAAAGGGGAAGAACCCACCGAAGAAGAACCCAAGGGTATGACCCTCATGGAGCATTTGACCGAATTGCGCACGCGTTTGGTGCGTTCTTTCATTGCCGTGGGCCTTGCTTTCATCGTGTGTTATACCTTTGCAGAGCAACTATTTGCCGAGCTTTGCAAGCCTCTCATTGCGGCCTTGCCCGAAGGTTCCAAGCTCATCTTCACCGCCTTGCCCGAAGCCTTTTTTGTGTATGTGCAAGTGGGGCTCTTGGCGGCAGTTTTTGTGGCTTCGCCCTTTCTCTTTTATCAAATTTGGTCTTTCATTTCTCCCGGCCTGTACGATGAAGAAAAGAAGTACATGATACCCATGGCGGTTATTTCCGCAGGATTTTTCATAGCCGGGGCGTCATTTTGTTTCTTCATGGTATTTCCCTATGCATTCACCTTTTTTGTGGGCTTTGCCAGCGAAGACATTGCGGCCATGCCCTCGCTCAGTGAATATCTCAGCTTTGCCATGAAATTGCTCATTGCTTTTGGGCTTATTTTTGAAATGCCGCTCTTTACCTTCTTTTTGGCGCGTATGGGCGTCATCACCGCGGCTCTCATGCGTAAAGTGCGTAAATATGCAGTGTTATGTTCTTTCATCATAGCGGCCATATTGACGCCCCCCGATGTGATTTCACAATTACTCATGGCCCTTCCCATGATGATTTTGTATGAAATGAGCATAGGCGTGGCGGCCATGTTTGGTCGCAAAAAAAAGCAAGAAGCAGAAGCCGACACGGCACAAGAGGAAGCTTAAATGACTACACCACGTAAAGCTCAAGTGGCCCGTACCACCAAAGAAACCGATATTAAACTAGAATTGTGCCTCGACGGGACAGGGCAAGTGCATGTGCAAACGGGCCTTGGCATGCTGGATCATTTGCTCACCTTGACGGCCTTTTGGGCTCGCTTTGACCTATCCGTCACCTGCACCGGTGACATGCATATAGATGGACACCACACAGCCGAAGATGTGGGCCTATGCTTTGGGCAAGCTTTGCTTGATGCTTTGGGCGACCGCAAAGGCATAGCTCGCGTGGGGCATGGACGTGTTCCCATGGATGAAGCCTTGGCTGAGGTGACCTTAGATATTTCCGGTCGCCCTTGGCTTGAGTGGCGCGGCGACGAAATTTTACCCCCCATGTTGGGCGGAGAAGAATCCGACGTGTGGCGCGAATTTTACAAAGCCATAGGCACAGCCTTGCGCTGTAATTTGCACGTATCCTTCCATTATGGAAAGAATGGCCATCACATGGTGGAATCTGTGGCCAAGGGCCTTGGTCTTGCCTTGGCGCAAGCCGTCACCGTGCAGGGTGATGTGGTGCGCAGTACCAAGGGTGATTTAGACTAATTTTTCCTTGTAAAGTTCCAAGACTTGCTATTTTGCAAATAGTGGATAAAATCACAAGATACACTTTGCTATTGTTTTGTCATATAAAGACATTTGTTAACGTGGTGCCTAGTTGACCTAGTATCACCCAAGCCATACTGGAATTAGGGTTTGTGAGATGATTATTTTTCCTGCGGTTGATATTCAAAATGGTAAGGCTGTGCGTCTTAAGCAAGGTCGCGCTGAAGAGAGCACTGTTTTTGAAGATGATCCCATTAAGGCTGCGCTAAGATGGCAAGATGCCGGTGCAAAGTGGATGCATGTGGTGGATTTGGACGGTGCCTTTGATGGGCGCGCCGCGTCGTATAAAATCGTGGCGGACATGTGCCAAGCGTTAAAAATTCCGGTGCAAATTGGTGGCGGCATTCGTGATGTGCAAATAGCGCAAAATTATATCGATGCCGGCGTACAAAGATTAATCATCGGTACCATTGCCTTGGAAGAGCCCAAACTTTTTGCTCAGCTCTGTCAACTTTTCCCCGGAAAGGTGGGCATTTCCCTCGATGCGCATGATGGCGTATTAAAGACCAAGGGCTGGGTGGAAGATTATGATAAAACCATAGAAGAAGTGTTGCCTCGCTTGCAAGACGTGGGCGCCGCATTCATCATTTATACCGACATTGCTCGCGATGGCATGCAAAGCGGTGTTAATGTGCCGGCTTTAGAGCGTCTTTGCTCCATTGCCACTGTGCCTGTCATAGCCGCCGGTGGCGTGGCCACTTTGAACGATGTGAAGGATCTGTATCCTTTAACGGTGAACTCCACCTTGCAAGGTGCCATTAGCGGACGTGCTTTGTATGAAGGAACCCTTTCCTTGCCCGAAGCCAATGCTTGGATAGAGAGCCAACAAGCCTAATATTTTTTCCCTCGTGTTGTGTTTTTTGCAATGCGAGGGATTTTTTGCCTTACAAAGTCTAGGAATATAGTATGATTAAGATTGTGCGTGCCAAATTACATGGCATTTTTGTCACTGATGCAGATTTAAATTACAGGGGCTCCATCACTTTAGATCCCATAACATGCCGAAAAGCCGGCATTTATCCTTTAGAATACGTGGAAATTTGGAATAAGACCAATGGGCAACGCATTTCCACCTATGTGATTTACGGCCAAGAAGGCTCCAATTGCTGTGTGCTCAATGGCGCGGCGGCGCGTTGCTGTCAAAAGGGCGATGAAATCATTGTGGCGGCTTCGGACTATGTGCTGTCGCCCAAGGATATTTGTGAGCATAAGCCCGTGGTTTTGGGCTTTAATAAGGATAATAGCATCAGAGAAGTCTTGTTGTACGACGCCTACCAAGATGAACAAGGCGATTTTCAATTTAGAATAGTGGAAGCAGAGTAATTTTCAATTACTGTTTTACTTCAATACGGACAAAATTTGCTGGGGGAGTTTTTCTTTAGAAAAGCCCCCCCCATGTAAATTGACCCCAGAAAATATATCTACAATTTTCCCGCTAAGCCGGCTTGCTGATAATAATGCAAATACACTGCTTCATGTCTACGCGCCATGAGTTGTAGTGAATAATTTTCCACCACATGCTCTCTGGCGGCGGCGCCCATGCTTTCTGCCAGCCCCTCAGTGCTCAGCACTGTGAGGAGATGTTGCCCCAAGGTTTCAGCGTCACGCAAAGGGGCGAGCAGGGCATTTTTCCTTTCTTCCACCATGGCGGGAACGCCGTCCACCGCCGTGGATACAATGGGTAAACCCATGGCCATGGCTTCTAAAATGGCATTGGGTGTGCCTTCATCAATGGAAGAAAGTACAAAAACGCGAGCTTTTGCTAAAAAATCCTTCACTTGCGTACTGCCGCCGTGGAAGGTGACTTGCTCTTGTATGCCAAGTTCCGCTGCTTGCGCCTCAAGGGCTTCGCGCAAATAGCCATCGCCCACCATATGCAAATGCGCTTCGGGTATACGTTGCACAAGCCATGCAAAGGCGCGTAAGAGCGTGGCTTGATCTTTTTCCTTGGCAAGCCTGCCCACATTGACAATATGCGGAGCTTTGCAGAGCCCTTGCTCGGGCGGGGTAAAAAATTCCACGTCCACGCCGTTGGGTATGGTGTAGAGCCGCTCAGCTTGTAAGCCTTCTTGCAATAAATCTTCGTATAAGGATGCGGCATTGCAAATATGTGTATGGGTGAGTCGCCAGGTATAGCGTTCTTTTTGCTTGTGCACATTGCGCTTGGAGCGAATGGAGCCCACAATGACAGGCACCGAGCATAGCCTGCCCAAAATTCTCCCCCACATATTGGGAAAGGTGGTGTGCAAATGCACTATGGGCGGACGCACGCGGGAAAATTCTTTGTATAAGGCCCTTATGCCGTGCCAAGGCTCCAGGGTGGCATCGTCGCACAATTGGCGCACGGGAATGTCATATTTTTGCGCCATGGGCAGAAAAGCGTCCCCTTGGCGCAGGGTCCAGATTTCTGGTTTGAAAAGACTTTTATCCAAATGACGAGCCAATTCCAGCATTTGTCTTTGGGTACCGCCAAAATTTATTTCTTCCAGCACCAATACCAAGGGTATGGCCTGTGAGGGGCGCCCATGGGCTCCCATGGTGTCAATGTCGGGTAAACCGGGGGTGGAAAGGGTGGGGGGCATAATTCTTCCTTATTTCTTCAATGCGTGTAGCCTTTGTACTAAGGTAAAAAAAAAGCCTTGGCAATACGCACTTTGTCAAGGAAATGCCTTCTCTGTATTCTTGCTATTTGCCTAGGTTAAGGCTATGTTTCCCCGTGCAGGCCGCTGAAAACATGCACATGGCGTGGTCAGATGTGTTTTTTACTCCAATTGCGTATGTTTTGATACGCTCTTTCCGTAAAAAAGCATCGTCTTCCTTGCCTTTTACATGTTTTGAACAGCCTGCTCTGTTCATACTACAGCCCTTAGAGCGGGGCCTTTTTGCTTTTAAAGGTGGAAATATGCATATTACATTCAATGGAAAAATCTTGGAAGTAGATGAAAATACAACTATTTTGCAAGTTTTAGCGCAGCAAAACCTCAATGCCGATAAAGTGGTGGTGGAGCGTAATGAAAACATTGTGCCGGCCCAAGATTTTGCCAGCACCATCTTAGAAGCAGAAGATATCTTAGAAGTTTTACATTTTGTGGGAGGCGGTTAATGGATATACACGCATGGACTCTTGGCGGTAAGGAGCTCACCAGCCGTCTTTTCATTGGTACAGGTAAGTACGGAGCTGATGCCCTCATCCCCCATGTGGCTGAATCGTCGCAGGCCAATGTCATCACTGTGGCTTTGCGCCGCGTGCAAACCGATGCACCGCAAGATAAAGGCATTTTGCATCACATTCCCATGCATATGACGTTGCTGCCCAACACTTCCGGTGCGCGTACCGCCCAAGAAGCCGTGCGTTTGGCACGCCTTGCCCGCGCCGCCGGCTGCGGTAATTGGATTAAGATTGAAGTCATCAGTGACACACGCTATTTGCTTCCCGATGGCTATGAAACCGCCAAGGCCACGGAAATATTAGCCAAAGAAGATTTCGTGGTGTTGCCTTATATGAATCCCGATTTATACGTGGCTCGCTCCTTGGTGGATGCCGGAGCCGCCGCCGTCATGCCCTTGGGTGCCCCCATTGGTACCAATAGAGGCCTGCGCACCAAGGAAATGATAGGCATTCTCATAGATGAAATTCCGCTGCCCATCATCGTTGATGCCGGCATAGGTACCCCCAGCCAAGCTTGCGAAGCCATGGAAATGGGCGCCGCCGCATGCCTTGTGAACACCGCCATAGCCTCTGCCAATGACCCCATAGCCATGGGCCGCGCCTTTGCCGATGCCGTGCGCGCCGGTCGTCAAGCTTACTGTGCAGGGCTTGGAGCCGAGGCCGGTAGCAATGGCAACACCGCCGAGGCCATAGCTTCTTCGCCGCTCACAGGCTTTTTGGGCAGCTAATATGACGATGCAAAATTTTGCCGATACTTTGGCCCTTTGGCCACAGGAACGCCGCGCTGCCATTGCCGCCGCCGCCACCCCTGCCCGTGTGCAGGCCGCTCTTGAGCGTGAAAGATTGACCTTAGAAGATTTTCTAACCTTGCTCACTCCCGCCGCCGCACCATTTTTGGAAAGCATGGCTCGTAGGGCGCAGGCAGAAACTCAGCGTCATTTTGGGCGCGCCGTGCATCTTTTCACGCCCTTATATCTTTCTGATCATTGCACCAATCAATGTCGTTATTGTGGTTTCAATGCCAAAAATACTCAGCCGCGTCGTCATCTTTCCATCGATGAAGCCGAAGCCGAAGCCGAAAAAATTGCCGCTTCTGGCCTTGGGCATGTGCTGTTGCTCACAGGTGAAGCCAGAAAGATTTCTTCGCCGCAGTATATAGCTTCGGTGGCCCAGCGCATTAAGCCCCTTTTTGCCTCGGTGGCCATTGAGGTGTATTCCATGGAAACGGAAGAATACCGCATGCTCGTGGAACATGGCGTGGACAGCATGACCATTTTTCAAGAAACCTACGATCCGGCCTTGTACGATTGGTTGCACCCAGCCGGTCCCAAGCGTGACTATGCTTATCGTCTCGAAGCTCCCACAAGGGCTTTGCAAGGCGGCATGTACAGCGTCAATGTGGGCGCGCTTTTGGGTCTGGATACCTTACAAAATGATGGCTTTTGCACAGGTTTACATGCGTGGTGGTTGCAAAAACAGCCTCAAGGCGCAGAAGTGAGCCTGTCGGTGCCGCGCATTTGCCCCCATGAAGGCAATTTTGATGTGCCCCATGCCTTGGATGATAGAGGTTTTGTGCAATATATTACCGCCGTGCGCTGTTTTCTTCCTCGTGTGGGCATTACCGTTTCCAGTCGCGAAAGTGCCTTCATGCGCGATCATGTGATTCCCCTTGGGGTGACCCGCGTTTCGGCAGGTGTTTCCACCGCCGTGGGTGGTCGCGCCGTGCAGGGCAGTGAGACGGGGCAATTTGAGATTTTCGACACGCGCACCGTGGCTGAAATGACCAGCACTTTGGCGCACAATGGCTATCAAGCCGTGACCAAGGATTGGCAAAATGCCCACGGGGCATAAATAAGAGGGCAAGCCCTTTTGTATGGCGGCATTTTTTGTGGCTGAGTAGTGGAAAGAGCAGGGGCATGTATCCCTTATTTTGAGGGCAAGTGCGCCGCGAAAAACGCTTTTTTGCTTGACATTACAAGATAATTTTACTATCAGACCACTTTTGCATATTGAACCAAAAGCATTGAGGTTGGCATGTTCGAGAGCCTATCAGACAGACTTTCTACAGTATTTCGCAATTTTAGCGGCCGCGGGCAACTTACGGATGAAAACATCCAAGAGGGTTTGCGCGAAGTTCGCTTAGCTTTATTGGAAGCAGACGTAAACTTTAAAGTTGTCAAAAACTTTGTGGATACGGTGCGTGAAAAGTGCCTCGGACAAGAAGTCACCAAGGGCGTAAGCCCTGCCCAGCAAGTTATCAAAATCGTACACGATGAATTGGTGACTTTGCTTGGCGGTGAAACCACGGGCCTTGAATTGCGCGGTGCTCAGCCGGCCGTCATCATGATGGTGGGCTTGCAAGGTTCCGGTAAGACCACATCTTCCGGTAAAATTGCCGCCATGTTGCGTAAGCAAAAAATGCGTCCGCACTTGGCGCCCGCCGACGTGTATCGTCCTGCGGCCATTGACCAATTGCAAACCTTGGCAAAACAGCTCAATATGCCTTGTTATGCTTCCACGGTGGACATGAACCCTGTGGACATAGCCAAAAAGGCCGTGGCGGAGGCTAAAGAAGCCCAATCCACAGTGGTGCTCATTGACACCGCGGGTCGTTTGCATGTGGATGAAAATCTCATGCAGGAATTGGTGGCCATTAAAGAGGCTGTCAATCCGCAAGAAATTTTATTCGTTGCCGATGCCATGACAGGCCAAGATGCCGTCACCGTGGCAGAAGTTTTCAACGAAAAGCTTGGTATTACCGGCGTTGTGCTCACTAAAATGGACGGCGATGCCAGAGGCGGCGCGGCTTTATCCATTAAGTCCGTCACCGGTGCCTCGGTGAAATTTGTGGGTCTTGGGGAAAAGCTTTCTGAAATGGAAGTGTTCCACCCAGACCGTATTGCCGGCCGTATTCTTGGCATGGGCGATGTGCTCTCCCTTGTGGAAAGAGCGCAAGAAACCATGAATGCCGAAGAAGCCGAAGCCATGGCTAAGAAAATGCAAAAGGCCAAATTTGACCTTGAGGATTTTCGCACTCAAATGCGCAGTATCAAAAAAATGGGCTCTTTGGACTCCATTTTGAAGATGATACCCGGCCTTGGCGGCTTGCGCGAAAAATTGGCCGAAGTGGGCGGCGCGGCACCTGAAAAGGAATTGGCCCGTACTGAGGCCATCATTAACTCCATGACCATGGCGGAGCGTCGCAACCCAGATATTATCAATGGTTCGCGTCGTGCTCGTATTGCCAAAGGTTCTGGGGTGAGCGTGCAACAGGTAAACCAAATGTTGCGTCAATTTGAGCAAATGCGCCAAATGATGAAGGGTGTCATGGGCGGTAAAATGCCCGGTATGCCCGGCGGCGGTAAAATGCCTCGCTTGCCCAAGGGAATGAATTTGCCCGCGGGTCTAGGTGGAATGGGCGGCATGGGTGGCGGTATGCCAGACATGAGCGCTTTGGGCGGCATGCCAGGCATGGGTGGATTACCAGGAATGGGCGGCATGGGTGGTTTACCTGGCATGGGCGGCGGCGCTGGAAAAAGTGCCACCAAAAAAGTTAAAAAACGCGACCCCAAGGTGAAACGCGTTAAGAAAAAGAAAAAATAGCGAGTACACACCGCTTTTTAGCTCTTTTTGTATATAAAATGGCATAACGTTGCTTTGAGCAACATGCATATATTTTGGCGAATAAAATCTTGCCCTTTTTAAGCAAGATATATATCATGTAAAAAAACCTAATTGGGAGAAATTTTAATGGCTGTGAAAATTAGACTCACACGTATGGGCAGCAAGAAAAAACCTTTCTATCGCGTTGTAGCAGCAAATGCTGAAACCCGTCGTGATGGCCGTGCTTTGGAATATCTTGGTTACTACAACCCCATGACCGATCCTGCCGAAGTAAAGCTTGACGCAGAAAATATCAAAAAGTGGATTGCCCTTGGTGCAGAGCCCACTGATACCGTTCGTTCGCTCATCAAAAAGCACATGGGCTAAGAATGGTCGGCCTCCCTGCTTTTGACTTCTAGGAGGTGCATTATGAAGGATCTTATTGAGTACATAGCAAAAGCATTAGTAGATACGCCAGACAGCGTACAAGTGAGAGAAGTAGAAGGAGAACAAACTTCTGTTCTCGAGTTGAAAGTGGCTAAAGAAGACATTGGTAAGGTCATTGGCAAGCAAGGAAGAACTGCGCGCGCCATGCGTACCATTCTTGGTGCAGCCGCTACTAAGGCCAAAAAACGTACCGTTTTAGAAATTCTAGAATAGCAAAACAAGTAGAAGTCAAGGCTTGTGGCGAGGACTATGGCTACAAAGCATATTCATATGGGGACCATTACCCGTCCCCATGGCATAAAAGGGGAGCTTTGCGTCGATTGGTACGCAGACTCCCCCCGTGCTTTGCGTGCAGAATTTTTTCTGCAGGCAGGGCAGGAACCCATGCGCGCTGTCACAGGCGCTAAAGTGCGCATGCATAAAGAACGCCCCCTCTTAACCTTACCTCATATTCAAGATCGTAATGCCGCCGAAACCATGCGCGGTGTACGCATCTATGTGCTTAGGGATTCTTTGCCGGAACTCACCGAAGATGAAGCCTATTTGCACGACCTCATTGGCCTTACCATCATTGATAGTGCCAGCAATGCCAAGCTTGGCGTGTTGCAAGGTGTGGAATTTCCCACCGAAGAGCAAATGATTTGGTCCATTTTAGCACCTTCCGGTCAAGAAATTCTCTTTCCCGCCGTGGAAGAATTCATTGATTCTTTCGACATGGAAGAGGGTGCTGTGTATGTGAGCCCCCCCGAAGGCTTGGTGGACCTCTATTTGGCAGAGGAAAATCCCAAGCCCAAGAAGAAAACACCACGCTCTCAACAAAGCCATAGGCAGCAAAAGCCGCAAGCAAAGTAGGCGCCCATGCCGGAATTGCCCGAAGTTGAAACCATTGCGCGCACTCTAGAGCCTCTCATTCAAGGGGCCACCATTGAGAAGGTGCATGTGTATTTGCCTCGGGTGCAAGATGTGAGCGGAAGCGGCTCTTTGCCCCTTACCCTCATGCAAGGGCGGCGTATTTCTCATGTGTCGCGACGCGGTAAGTTGGCGCTTATCCATTTGCATCCTTGTGCTGCATCCCCCACTGAAGCCCACATGCTGGCTGTGCATCTTAAAATGACAGGGCGCCTGTTCGTATATGAGCAAGGCTTTCCTCCGCAAAAGCACACGCGTTGTAGTTTTGATTTGGACAGCAAGAAACAGCTTTTCTTCGATGATGCGCGCACCTTTGGCTATGTGCGCTTGGTGAATCCTGTGGGACTGAGCTCATGGCCCTTTTGGCAAAAGCTGGGTCTTGAGCCCTTGGAGCATGACGCCGCCACGTTGGCACAATGTTATATGGGGAAAAATGCCGGCATTAAGGGCTTACTCTTAAATCAAAGCTTGGTGGTGGGCATAGGGAATATCTATGCCGATGAAGCTCTTTTTCAAGCGGGTATTGCACCGCAACGTAAGGCCGGCACCATAAGCATGGCCAAGCTGTGCGAACTTATGCAAGCCGTGCAAGCGGTATTACGCCTTTCCATAGAGCAATGCGGCTCTTCCATTCGTGATTATCGAGATGCCCATGGCGATGCGGGCTCATTCCAAAACACCTTCATGGTGTATGGACGTAGCGACGCGCCTTGTAAGGCGTGCGGCAAAGAGCTTATCACCCAGCGTGTGGCAGGCAGAACCACTGTGTATTGTGGGCAATGTCAGCGCTAACAATGGGTAGTGCGTACAGATTTTCCCAAAAAAATGCCGTAATGTTTCCATCACAGTATACAAACGACGACAAAACGAAGGGAAAAGCTTAATTTGGGTTTTTAAAATTTTCATTGCGCCGAAATTATCCACTCAAAGCTAATACACTGTCGCACTGGAAGTTTTTTGGAAAGGGGGTCTGGGGGAACAACCTTTTGTTCACAAAAGGTTTTCTCCCAGTCTTCTTTGCAAGCAAAAAAATGCCGTAATGTTTCCATCACGGCATCTCTCATCTGATTTTTTCTTAGCAACTATTTCAGCAATTTTTCCCATTCTCTACTTTGAAACCAATACTTGCGCTTTTCCTTGAGCCAGCCTTCTGCTTCGCGATTGCGAATCCATGAATTCAAGGCATTGATGGTATCAAAATCGCCTTTGCGCACGGCAATGCTGATGGGCTGAGGATGCACACTGTCGGAAACGTGACGTAATTCTTCGGATCTTTCTAACACCTCAAAACTACCCAAGGGACTGGCCGCAAAAACTATTTTGGCGCGTCCGGATAGCATTTCTTGTAAGGCGGGAGCTTCTTCATCAAAGTAGCGAATGGTGGCCTTGGGCAAAGTAAGCTTGGCGGCGGTGGCGGCGGTGGTTCCTGTGCGCACAGCAATGATGGTATCTTTAGTGTTAAAGTCTTCAAAGTTGGTGCTGTCGCCCAAAGCATCTTTGCGACCAATGGCTTCAATGACCGTATGATCATAGGGATCAGAGAAGTTGACGCGTAAGGATCTGGCGGGAGTACTACTTAAGCCGCAAATGATCATGTCAAACTTTCCCGTGAGCAGGGCAGGAATAATGCCGGACCAGCGTGTGGGGAAAAGCTCCAATTCCAAATCAAAATCATCGGCCAAGCGTTGCGCCACGTCGATTTCAAAGCCAATATATTTGCCATTTTTGTCCTGCATGGCCCAAGGAACAAAGGAGGAGATGCCCACGCGCAAGGTGCCGCGTTCCACAGCTTCTTGCAAAACTCCCGTGGGGGCTTTTGCTAGGGCATGGCTGGGTAGGGTTAGTATAAAGGTGCTAAGTAAAGCCAAAAAAGCGTAAGACAGTTTTTTCATGATACGACCTTTGGTTGAATTTATGAATGAGGAGACATTCTCTCCTTACAGTGAGGGCAGTGTTCCTCACCCTGCCACGATTTTTCCCCGCAATAGGCGCATTCTTGCATACGTGCCAAGGGCACATGTTGCTGACAATGGGCGCATATGCGCGCATGCCAAGGAATGATGCGCAAACAAAAAGGGCAAGGGCGAGAGATTCCTTGCTGAGCCAATTTAGGTAGAGCGAAAAGTATAAGCAAACATAAAGGCATAATTCCACAAAGTAGTGTCCACACAAAGAGATTGCGCCCTTTGTTTTGTGCCACAATGCCACCTAAAATACCGCCCATCAGCATGATTACCGGAATAAACATACCAACTCTCCTTGTAAAAAGCTAGGTTGTGCTAAATCTTTATGTTTTAAACAATTTGGTAGAAAGGTAGCGTTCGCCCGTGTCGCAAATGAAGGTAACTATGTTTTTTCCTTTCATACTCTCTTGGCGGGAAAGCTCCACAGCGGCGTGCACATTGGCTCCGGAAGATATACCACAACTTATGCCCATGCGACGCATGAGGGTGCGCGCCATGGTGAACGCTTGCTCGCCGCTGACAGTATGCACAACATCTATAATATCACGTCGCAAAATGGAGGGGATGAAATTGGCACCGATGCCTTGAATGGCATGTGGACCGCTTTTTCCTTGGCTGAGCAGGGGAGATTCTGCCGGCTCCACGGCATGGATGCGTACTTGCGGCATATACTCGCGAAGATACAGGCCCGTACCGGTGAGTGTGGCTCCGGTGCCAACGCCGGACACTAAAGCATCCACTGTGAGATTATTTTTTTGAAACTCTTGCACGATTTCAGGGCCCGTGTTGAGGTAGTGGGCTTGTACGCCGTGGGCATTGCCAAACTGGTTAAGCACCAAGGCATTTTCACGGCTTTGTGCTATTTCTTCAGCCTTTTGTGTGGCGCCGAACATGCCTGAAGCTGCCGGGGTAAGAATGAGCTCAGCCCCATGTGCTTCAATGAGTTTTTGCCTTTCAATGCTCATGCTCTCCGGCATAACTATGCAGCAATGTAAACCTTTTACAGCGCAAATCATGGCCAGGGCAATGCCCGTATTGCCACTGGTGGGTTCGATGATGGTGCCTCCTGCGGCAATCTTTCCTTCCATTAAGGCCATTTCCACCATGTGCAAAGCCATACGGTCTTTTATGGAACCACCTGGGTTCTTGTTTTCCAATTTTACATAAAGCTGACACTGGTTTTCTTCTAAAGCGCATAAACGTAACAAAGGCGTGTTACCTATGCCTTGTAAGATGTTTGTTTGCATAAAAATCCTTTTGTATTTGGTAGCATAAGGCTTTTGTAATGATGAAAACTTCATGTAGTATAGCCGAGAATTTTCGTAAGGGAAAGGAAGTATATTCGCAAAAAATACCCGCGGTGTGCAAAAAACGCTTTTCAGTGCTTATTTTTTTCTATACAGTATACAATATGTTTTCGGCTTTTTTTAATCCGTAGCCGAGGATCAGTCTTTATGAGGTGCTCTTTGTCGGAGCCCTTTTCTATTCTTGGTGCATTAAGTACCCTAACCATAAAGTTACTCAAAAGGAGTCTAGCGTGGCAGTTAGCTATCCCCAAAAAGTCTTGAAAAGCTTGAAAAAAGCCCACCGTGGCCAACCAGAATTTTTACAAGCAGTTGCTGAAGTTTTTGATACTCTTGATCCACTTTTTGCAAGCGATTCCAAGTATCAAAAGCATTGTATCCTAGAGCGCATAGTTGAACCTGAGCGTCAGCTCATGTTCCGCGTGGCGTGGACAGATGACAAAGGCCGTGTGCAAGTGAATCGTGGCTATCGCGTTCAATTTAACTCTGCCTTGGGCCCCTATAAGGGCGGTCTTCGCTTTCACCCCAGCGTGAACTTAAGCATTCTTAAGTTTTTAGGATTTGAGCAAATTTTCAAGAACAGCCTTACCGGTCTCATGCTTGGTGGCGGTAAAGGTGGTAGTGACTTTGATCCCAAGGGGAAGAGCGATGCAGAAATTATGCGTTTTTGCCAAGCGTTCATGATTGAATTGACTAAGATTATTGGCGCACATCAAGACGTACCTGCCGGTGATATTGGCGTTGGTGGTCGTGAAATAGGCTATATGTTTGGACAATACAAGCGTTTGACAGGCCAATTTGAAGGCGTGCTCACCGGTAAGGGCTTGCTCTGGGGCGGTTCTTTGGCTCGTACCGAAGCTACCGGCTACGGTTGTGTGTACTTTGCTGAAAACATGCTCAATGCCGTTGGCAAAGACATCAAGGGTGCCACTGCCACTGTGTCCGGTTCCGGTAACGTGGCCATTTACACCATTGAAAAGCTCAATCAAATGGGTGCAAAAGCTGTCACCGTGTCTGATTCTCGCGGTTGCATTATTCATAAAGATGGCATCAATGTGGAAGTGCTTAAGCAAGTGAAAGAAGTAGAACGTGCTTCTTTAACTCGTTACGCAGAGCTTTGCAAAGATGCTCAATATGTGTCTGTGAAAGATTATGGTAAAGATCAGCATGCTGTATGGCATGTGCCTTGCGACCTTGCTTTCCCGTCGGCCACACAAAACGAAGTGACCGCTGAAGATGCAAAAGCTCTCATTAAAAATGGCTGTTATTGTGTAAGCGAAGGCGCCAACATGCCTTCTACTCCAGAAGCCATTGCTGCTTTCCTTGAAGCTAAAATTGCTTATGGTCCTGCCAAGTGTGCCAATGCCGGCGGCGTGGCCACCAGCCAGTTGGAAATGGCTCAAAACTCCAGCATGCAAGCGTGGACCTTCAACGAAGTGGACACCAAATTGCAAGGCATCATGAAAAATATCTTCACCTCCGCTCAGTCTGCTGCCAATGAATTTGGTAAGCCTGGTGACTATGTGCTTGGTGGTAATATTGCCGGTTTCCGTAAGGTTGCCGACGCCATGATTCAACAAGGCGTACTCTAGTATAGTAACTCTTTGTTAGTGAACTAGTGAGATATATAATGAGGGGAGAAGGCGCATGCTTTCTCCCCTCATTTTGCTGACAACGTAAGCAAAGTCCAAAAATTACGAGTAGACGAAATTTAGTTGCGTCGTAAAACGATTAATTTTTGTGCCTTTCCGCTTGGCAGCTTTGCTGACAATAGCGGCGCAAAACCCACAAAGTGGGGTGTGTTATTAGTATGAGGGGAGAAGGCGCATGCTTTCTCCCCTTTTTGTGTATGGCATTCTTATTAAATTGCTATGATTATGAGTCGCGGCAAAGCGTAACGGCTATGCAAACGCAAGTATAGAGCGTGGTGTAAACGTGCTGTTATGTGGGTATTAATCAGAGGTAAATGCTAGGAATTGGGTATGTGTTCAAAAAAAGGCCGAAGTATAAGACCGCCAAAAAGCAAATTGCAGTGAGCTATATTTTTTTGCCGCGTTTTTTGCGGCATTCACCGCAAATGCCGTAGAGGCACATGGTATGCGAAGTTAAAGTGAAACCTTGTTTTTCTGCAATGGTTTCCTGTAATTTCTCAAGTTTTTTGTTGAGAATTTCTACAGTTTTGCCACATTTTTCGCACACAAGGTGATCATGGTGTTCTTCGCAAAATGGCTCATAACGGGTAATGCCGTCGCCAAGGTGTACCTCATGGGCAAGGCCAGAGTCACACAAAAGCTTCATGGTGCGATATACGGTGGATTGGCCCACAGAGGTGTCGACATTACGCACGATGTCGTAAATCTCTTCCGTAGAAAAGTGCCCCGTGGACTCCATAAAAACTTCCACAATGCGCGCACGTTGAGACGTGTTCTTTAGGCCGCTTTGTGAAACGTAATTCTGAAATTGTTGTAAGTATGGTTTCATAACCAGAAAATACCACAAGCTCCAGACAGCGTCAACAATGGTCTGTTATTTTTACTTGGCAAGTGCGTCATTGCCGCGTAAAAGAAAACAGGAATTGTGCTCCGCATGGCGGAGGAAATCATAACAAAAGGATACACCTATGAAAATGTTCATGCAAATGGCTTTAGCTTTAATGCTTATGCTCGGTACGGTACATATGGCGCATGCTGCCAGCACCGCAGTGCTTTTACAAACCAGCATGGGAGATGTGGTGGTACGTCTTGACGCTGCCAAAGCACCAGAAACCGTAAAGAATTTTTTGAATTATGTGAGAAGCGGTCATTATGACGGTACTATTTTTCACCGCGTCATGAAGGGTTTTATGGTTCAAGGTGGCGGCATGACCCCGGACATGAAAACAAAGGCCACACAAGCTCCCATCAAAAACGAAGCCGCCAATGGTCTTGATAATGACGTGTACACCATTGCCATGGCTCGTACTTCTGATCCTCATTCTGCCACGGCGCAATTCTTCATTAATACCGCAAAGAATGATTTTCTTAATTATAAGGCTCCTTCGGGCCAAGGTTGGGGATACACCGTTTTTGGTAAGGTTATCAAAGGCCAAGACGTGGTACGCCGCATAGAAAACGTGGCCGTGGGTACCCGTGGTATGCATGAAAATGTGCCCCGCGAAGTGGTAACCATAGAAAAAGCCAGCGTCATCGAGTAATCTTGCGTATTTGCAAGGGTGCGTAAGTTTTTTAAAATATACGCATTTACTAGGTGTTGTCTCGTGATGGCATAAGCTTGCCTTCTAAAAGTCAGAGAAATAAAAAAGCTCCAAAATCTCGTTTTGGGGCTTTTTTTGCGTTCATTGCTTTTTGCGCACTATTCTGCTATATTACAGAGTAATGGCGAAGAGTCTGTTTTTTTAATAATCATATCTAAAGGAGCTTTAGTGATGAAACGTTTTTTTGTCTCTATGGTGTTTTGTGCGCTTGGCTTGGCCATGTTAACCGCTACTCCTGCCACGGCAGAGAGCAAAGCCCCAGACCATTTACGCTTTATGGCGGGCCCTCCCGGGGGTAACTGGTTTGCCCTTGGCACAGCATTATCTGAAATGTGGACCAAAAATGTGGTACAAACCACCAATAGCACCGGCGGCGGTGTATCCAATATTATCAATGCCAATGCCAAAAAGGGTGACCTTGGTTTCACCGTAACGGCTTTTGTGGGCGCAGCCATCAAGGGCGAGGCCGATTTTAAGAATAAGAAAATTGATAACGTTGCTGTGTTCAGTAACTTATATACGCAAGTTACCTATTTCTTAATTCGCGAAGATTTTGCCAAAAAGCACAATGTAAGCAGCGTGGGCGACCTCATTGCTAAAAAAATTCCCGTGCGCTTTGCAACCTTAAAGCCCGGCACATCTTCTGAGTTCATGGTAAAAGTTATGCTGAAAGAAGGCTTTAATACAGACTTTGCCACGTTGAAGGACGACAATGACTGGTCTGTGCAATACGCTTCTTATGATGGCGGTGCCGACCTTTTGGCCGATGATCACTTGGACGTGTTTGCCTTCTCTGTGGGACAAGTGGCTTCCATCATCATGAACATTGAGAGCCGCGTGGGCATTCGCATCTTACCTGTGGAAGATAGTGCTTTGGAAGCTGTGAGCAAAGCCTATGGCACCATTACCCACACCATTAAGCCAGGCGTGTATAAGTCTGTGACCAGTCCCGTGAACACCATTGGTGACTTCACCAGCATTGTTATCCGCAAAGATTTGCCAGAAGACTTTGTATATAACCTTGCCAAGAGCATGTGGGAAAATAAAGCTAGCCTTGCCGGCGCAGTGAAAGATATGAACGAACTTTCTCCTGCCACTGCCATTCCAGCAGGTTCGCCCATGCATCCCGGCGCTTTGAAATTCTGGAATGAAATGAAGAATAAATAAGCTTGGTTTCCAAGCATGGAATCTCACGGGAAGGCGACTTTTCCTTGAGAGGATTTTGTTACTATTTTGTGGGGAAAGGCAACTTTCCCCTACTTATTTGAGAGGGAGTGCCTATGCGCAAATTATCCGGATGGCAACAACAAGTTTTATATGTATATATTGTGGCGGTGGGCATATTTCATATGTATACAGCCACCATGGGGTCTTTTGAGGCCTATTTGCAACGTAGTATACACTTAATGCTTATTTTGCCCCTTACCTATGTCCTTTTCCCCATGCATTCCAAGGCCCCCAAGGACAGAATTCCTTGGTATGACGCCTTGTTGGGTTTAATAAGCATGATTCCTGGGGCCTATGGTGTGCTGCAGTATGACTCCATTGTGCACCGCATTCAACAGGTGGACCCTCTCACCGATGGGCAGCTCTATTGCGGGGCTTTACTGGTTATCATGCTTCTGGAAGGTTCTCGCCGCGTGGTGGGCTTACCGCTTTCCATCATTGCCGGTCTTTTTGGCTCTTATATGTATTTTGGCAATGCCATGCCCGGTATCTTAAAGGGGCTTTCTCTTTCTTTTCCGGAAGTTATCGAGCAATTGTTCCTCACCGATGAAGGCATTTTCTCCATGCCTTTGGGCGTGTCTGCCACCTTTGTTATTGTATTTCTTATTTTTGGTGGATTTTTGGAAAAAAGCGGCGCAGGCGATTACTTCATGGACTTGGCCCGCGCCCTCATGGGCACAAAGCCCGGTGGCCCTGCGCAAATTGCCGTGGTGAGTTCTTGTCTTTTTGGATCCATCAGTGGCTCCGCCGTGGCCAACGTGTATGGCACGGGTTCCTTCACCATTCCGCTCATGAAGCGCATTGGCTATACGCCCACCTTTGCCGGAGCTGTGGAAGCCGCCGCCAGCACAGGGGGACAAATCATGCCTCCGGTCATGGGGGCAGGGGCTTTCTTAATGGCATCCTTTTTGGGCGTGCAATTTAAAGAAATCATGATCGGCGCCATTTTGCCGGCCTTAATGTACTATGGCGCGCTCTTGCTCATGGTGCGTTTAACGGCTTATAGCCAAAATATGCGCGGCTTGAGTCCCGAAGAATTACCCAAATTAAAAGATGCCTTAAAGCGCATTTACCTGCTTATCCCCATTGTGGGCGTGGTGGTGGTGCTTCTGGATGGAGCTTCGCCCATGAAGGCCGGTATGTTGGGCATTGTTCTGTGCTGGCTTGTGGCCTTACCAGACCCCAAACGCCGCATGGGTCCCAAAGCCATCTTAGACGCCATCTACGAAGGCACCAAGACCATACCTCTTGTGTGTGTGGCTTGCGCCGCCGCCGGCATTGTGCTTGGCTCAGTGGCCTTGACGGGCATTGGCGGTAAATTGGTGGGCTTTGTTATTGCACTGGCAGGGGATACGCCTTTCTTGGCCTTGGTGCTTATCATGCTGGTCTCCTTGGTGCTTGGCATGGGCTTACCCACCACGGGTGCTTATATTTTGGCTTCTGCCTTGGGCGCACCTGTGCTCATTAAGCTTGGCTTTGCACCGCTAGCCGCACATATGTTCGTATTTTATTACGCCATCATATCCAATATCACACCGCCTGTGGCCTTGGCTGCCTATGCGGCGTCTTCTGTGGCAGGCTCTCCGCCCAATGCCACGGGCTTCCAAGCCATGAAATTGGGTTGCATAGGCTTCCTTGTGCCTTTTGCGTTTTGCTATGACCCCGGCTTGCTTATGCTTGGGGACACCACCGCCAATGCTTTGGCAGTGGTCAGCGGGCTCTTGGGCGTATTTGCCTTTGGTGCCTTCTGGGTGGGCTATGCCTATGACAACTTAAATGTGGTTCATCGCGGAGTGTTGGCCTTGGGTGGCATATTGGTATTTACCCCCAATCCCATGGTGCTTGTATTGGGCGCCGTGGCCATTGGCGGCGTATGGGCCTTATCATGGATGAGGGCAAAGCGTGCCCCGGCGTCCATGGCCTAAACGCGTATCATAAAAATAGTAGCCGTAAGCTCTGCATGGGGCTTACGGCTTTTTTTTACGTGAAGGCCCAGTTGCTTGTGTGCTATGTCCGTGGTATATAAGATGTCTGCGTGAATTGTATGCAGATTGTACGCACTTTTAGTGTTATAAACGTGCATGTGTGATGCGATGTTCTTGAAAATCGCTTTCATAATATATTGATATTGTTTATGTGTTTTTTGTTTTAAGGCTTTGCGTATGCTTCATACATTTGTAAGGCTGTGAATAGTAAAAAACTCGCAAAATGGATTAAAGGTGCTAAGGCACGTAAGGAAAGGAAGTATTCATGGGATTTTTTTCAGCCATTAAAAAATTTCTTGGCGGTGACAGTAAGGAAGATGCAAATGCTGCCGTTAAGGATAATGAACAGACCACACAACAGGAGCAGAGCATTGAGCCGGCGGTTGAGGCAGTTGTAGAAGCCGCACCGGAGCAGGTTGAACCCACCCATACGCAAGAAGAGGCTGTGTCGCTGGAAGAAGCCTCGCCAGCCAGTGCTGAAGAAAAAGATAGCGAGAGCATGCCCAGCATTGCGTCGGAAGAAGCGCAGATGGCGTCTGAAGCATCAGCATCGGTGGAGCCTATCCATACAGACGATGACATTGTGGATGTTGCTGTTACGCAAGTGGATACAAGTATTGCGGAAGAAGAAATTTCGGCACCTAGCGAAGACGATTCTCAAATAGAAGAAGAGCTTGCGCCCGTTGTTGCCGTTGCGGATGTGACGCCAGAAGAGGCGCCAGAAGTGGCTCCAGAGGCGGTTGAGGCTGCCATACCAGAAGCAGCGGAAGAAAGTATTCCAGAAGCTGTGGAAGAAGCAGCGCAAGAGGTAGCTCCAGAGCCGAGAGAAGTTCCCGTGGCTCTTGAGGTTCCTGTTGCTCCCGCTGCTCCCGCTGCTCCCGCTGCTCCCGCTGTCCCTGCGCCTGTTTCTGCGACTCCCGTGGCTCCTGTGGCTCAGGCCGCACAAGAAGTGGCCCCTGCAAAAGTATCCTACAGCGGCCTTAGCGCAGAAGATCAAGCGGCTTTGTCCCTGTCTTTGCGCTCGGTGGAACCACGATTGTCTGCCTGGCTTGGTGTTGTCACCGAGGGCATAAGCGAAGTGAGCCCCTTGCTTTGGCAGCGTTTGCGCTTTTTGTTGGAATCTTTGGAGGCCAAAGAAAGCGAAGCCGAAGCCTTTGTGCAGGATTTTCAAGGCTGGCTTAATCGCATGGAATACGAGTATGTGGAGGAGTTTCGCTCCGAACTCCAATACCGCCTTGCCTTGGCTTTGGAATTGGAAGACGAAGAAGATGAACGTAACCGTCTTTTTGTAAAGCTGAGCGATGGCCTTGCCCGTACCCGTGAGCATTTTACGCGTAAACTGGATGTGCTTTTTGCTTCCCATGGCGCCTTGGATGCGGCCTTTTGGGAGGAGATGGAAGAGCTGTTCATCATGGCCGATGTGGGATTTGAGTCCAGCATGGAGCTTATTTCTCGTTTGAAGGACGCCGTGCGCAAGCAAGGCTTAACGGAACCGCAACAATTGCGCGCCGTATTGCAAGAGGAATTATTACAAATATTCCAAATGCAAAAGCGTATTTCTTCCTTCAATGCGCCGGAAGTTATCATGATGATTGGCGTCAACGGCGTGGGTAAAACCACCACCATCGCCAAGTTGGCGCATCGCGACCGCATGCAGGGCAAAAAAGTGCTCATAGCCGCGGCAGATACTTTCAGAGCCGCCGCCACCGAGCAATTGGGCGTGTGGGCAGAGCGCGTGGGCGCAGATTTTCACCGCAAGGAAGCCGGGGCAGATCCTGCCGCCGTGGCCTATGAGGCCATGGACTTGGCTTTGCGCGGTAATTATGATGTCTTATATGTGGATACGGCAGGCCGCTTGCAAACCAAGGTAAACCTCATGGAAGAGCTTACCAAGATACGTAATGTCATAGCCAAAAAACATGCCGGTGCGCCGCATAGGTCCATCTTGGTGGTGGATGCCACCACGGGGCAAAATGCCTTGTCGCAAACGAAGTTATTTAAGGAAGCCGCTGGCATTGATGAAATAATTTTGAGTAAGCTTGATGGGACGGCCAAGGGCGGCGTGGCCATTTCTGTGGCTTTACAATTCCAAATCCCCATCACCTATGTGGGGCTTGGTGAAAAGCTTGAAGATTTGCGCCCCTTTAATGGAAAGGATTTTGCATTAGCCCTATTGGGTGATGCTGTAGCGTCAGAGTAATGACGAAAACCACGAAAAAAGGCTTTTTTGCGGGGAAAGGGCAAGCCCCTTCCCCCATGATGGATTAAGAGATAAAGTGTTCCTGCTTGGAAACGCCTTCAGATTTGATGCGATCAAGCAGTTCTGCAAAGGTGGCCTTTACATTTTCGCGAATGTCGCCGGCCACAATGAGAAAGAGTACGTCATCGCCGGGTTTGAATTCGCCTTCCAAGGCGTCCCATTCAATGGCGAAAATGCCAGGACGTTGTTCCATTTCTTGACAAATTTCGCGAATTTTGTCTTTGTCTTGGCGAATGGTGATGGAAGATACGCCTTGATGGTCTTTGCGAGACCAGCTACGCACCACACCGTTGTGAATGAGCATCATGCCCACATTGTCGGAAAAACCGGGGCGTTGTTTTAGTTCTGCAAGTGCTTTATTAATATCCATAAGAGCTCCTTTTTTTTATGAGGTATACCGATGGCTGTTTTTTGCGATCTTTTAGCCAAGCTGCCCAAGAGTACAGAAACTCGCATGAGTACGCAAGGTTATGTTTTGTGGTTTTCTTGGCAAAACGACCTTGATCCTGTCATAAATCAAACGCTACAAAACTATGGCGGCATGTTTATTGAGTCAGACTTCGAGCAATCCGCTTGGTTTTTCTTTAATAAAGACGTGTTCCTAGCTTTGGCGCGTCTTTCTGTGTGGGCTCGTTTTAATCCTCTCACGGCATCGGTTCAACTTCTACGTGGTCGCTTACAATTTGGTTTGCGTCAAGAAATTTCCATCAGTTTGGAATCTAAGCTGGAAGAGCAAGAAATGTTCCCCGGCAAGAGTTTCGAAATAGAAATCCACTCCAAATCCATGGAAGGGGATACCAATTTCCCTGGCATTACCTTCATTAAATCGCCCTTGAAGCAAGGTATGGCCATTGCCGAATGGTTCACCATCGATGCAGATACGCGCTTGCCGTATACTTCGTCCTTGGGCTGGTATGGCATATGGCGACCCTTGGGTAATCCCTTGGACCCGGCTTTTCAAAAAGCTTGGCCACATATGCAGCAATTGCTCATTAATACCTTAAAATCCCATAAGTTAAAATTCATCTTACAAGATGATTTTATCATGTTTTCACTGGATAACCTTTTGCTTATGCGTGCGTGGCTACGCGAAGCCTTGGGCCGTGTGGATGAGATAAAAAATACTAAACCAGAGCATTTTTGGCCTTTTTTAACGGTTATCATTGACCGTAAGGGTATGAACTTCAACGGGGATTTATACAAAAAAGTGGGCCTGCAATGGTCTCGCTTAAGCCCAGACAATCCCTATATGAGCTATCGCACAGCCTATCTTTTGGGTGAAGGTTTTGAAGTGCGTGATATTCGTTTTTCCAACAATCACACTTCCATGGATGCATGGTGCATTGTGGCCCTTGGAGAAATTGCCGCCGGCACGCCAGCCATTCCGGTCATCATGGCAGGTCAGCTCATTTCCGATGATCCCCCATGCTTTTTTTGCGGCATAAATACCCATAAGGTGCAAGATTGCCCCACGCTAAAGATGTCTTCCGATGCGTGCGAAGCTTCCGGTAAAGCGGCTAGCATGGATTTGGACGCCATCAATAATGCCTTTAGAGCCATAGAAAATAGTGCCGATGAAGAGGGTGACATCCCCTATGATGCTATTTTTGCCAAGGGCGATGAAAGGGCAAACTTGCTCAAAGCCATTTTTGAGATAAATTTCTACTCGCAAGTGCGTGCCATGCCCTTCATGTGGATTACCAAGGGATCTGGCATTGGTAAGGTGCGCGATCAATCGGATTTACAGCGCGATGAACACGTGGTGTGGGATATTTTTGATAAATTTGACAAGATTTCCGGTGGGCCCTTGGGGGGGCTTATCCCAGAATTGCTCGAACTCATAACGCGTAATCCGCGCGAGATGCGTCTACGTAACCTTTTGGGCTTCATGTATGTGTACATGGGGGATTACGTCAAGGCGCATACGGCTTTTAAGGAAGCCGCCACCCTCACGGGCGTCCCTGCATTGCAGGCATGGAATGAATATTTACAAGCCCGCATGGCTGAGGTGCAAGAACAATATCTTGACGCCATAGCGCAATATGGGCAAATTCAGCGCGTGATGCCTCAGTGGAAATCCATCGATTATAGGCGCATAGTTTGTAAGGTAAAGATGGGCTTTGTGGAGCAAGAGTTGACCGGCATTACCAAGTTGGTACAAGAAGATATGTACTATTTTAACCGATTTTTGCTGGATCCGGAGCTTGGGCGCGGTCGCTTGATGATTTTGACCCATTTGTATCCCATATGGAAGGATGCTGAGCAACGTGCCGATGTGGAAGCCAAAAAAGCCGGCTTGCTCAAGGAAAAGATAGGGCTATGGTTTCCGCCAACGCATCCCAACTATATGATGATGCAGAATTTAATCAATGATTTGATGCAAATTGCCAATACCAAGAACTATATAACGTTCTTAGAGGTGATTAAGCAACGCCCCGACTTGGAAAAGAAAATTGATGAGGTCATTCAGCGCCAAGTGGAAGATTTGCAAGCGCGCTATAAATTCTATTTGGCCGAATTGCAAAAGGTACGAGACGAGGCGGCGTGGTTTCCCTTCCCCAAATTGCTAAAAGATTTTAGCGATGAATTTAACCAAGCTGCCAGTGTGCTCAATTGGGCCTTTGGGAGTAATTTTCAGGAAGCGGAAAACTTTCAAAAGGCGCAATCCAATATAAAAGAGGTGGAGGATTTGTTGCGCGGCTTAAAAAGGCGTTTAAAAACCCTACGAGCCTTGCGCGACGGTACGCTCTTTGGCATGACCTTCATTAAAACCTTCATATGGATAGAAGGCATAGGCTTGCTGTTATCATTTATTCTGGTGCCTGCCATTGTGCTTTTTGGGCATGAGGTGGGGCTGGGCTGGTTGCGCGAGGTGTTAGCTTCGCAGCAATGGCAAATTCAAAAGGTGCTTGTGGGTATTATTACCGTGGTTTCCTTTGGCCTTGCCATGTTGCGCTCCACGGTGACCTTTGAAAGGCAGCGCGATAAATTCTTGGATCAAGCCAAAGAACAAAGAGAACGCATGCAAGAAGAAAGGCTCAATAAGATTCGTAAAAAAAGACAAGCTGAGGCTGAATATAACGCCAAAAGACGTAAGGAACTGCAAGAAAGAGAATTACGTCGCAAGCTTGAAGAAAATAGATAAAACACAGATAAAAAAGGATATACATGAAAGCTTTACGTATATGTGCAGCTCTGTCTGCTGCTGCGCCCATGGATGAATTGGTGATTAATGGTTGGGTGCGTACCCGCCGTGACGCCAAAGGTTTTTCGTTTTTAGAATTGAACGATGGCTCTTGTTTAGCCAATATACAATGCATTGTGGATGAAGGCACAGATGCCTATGCCGCCATGGGGCAGGTGAACACCGGCGCCGCGGTGCGCATTAAGGGTGCTCTTGTGGCCTCCTTGGGTAAGGGGCAAAGTTTCGAAGTGCGCGCCCAAGAGCTCACGGTGTATGGTCTTGCCGATCAAGAAACCTTCCCCTTGCAAAAAAAGCGTCACTCTGATGAATTTTTGCGTACCATTGCCCATTTACGTTCGCGTACCAATAAATATGGTGCAGCATTTCGCATTCGCTCAGAAGCAGCCATGGCTGTGCACGATTATTTCCGTAAAGAGGGCTTTTACCATGTACACACCCCCATTTTAACCGGTTCCGATTGCGAAGGTGCGGGGGAAATGTTCCGCGTGAGCAATATGCCCCTTGGTGAAAAGGATTTGAGCAAGGACTTTTTTGGCAAAGAGTGCAATCTCACCGTGTCCGGACAGTTGGAAGCCGAAGCCATGGCCTTGGGTCTTGGCCGTGTGTATACCTTTGGCCCCACCTTCCGTGCGGAGAACTCCAATACGCCGCGCCACGCCGCAGAGTTTTGGATGATTGAGCCAGAAATGGCCTTTGCAGATTTGCAAGATGATATGGATCTTGGCGAAGGTCTTACCTGCCACGTCATTGAGCATGTGCTGAGCAAATGCCATGACGATGTGCAGTTGTTTAATAAATTTGTGGATACAGAGCTTGTGCAACGCCTGCAAGCCATGCTGAGCAAGCCTTTTGCCCGTGTATCTTACACAGAAGCTGTGGAAATTTTGCAAAAATGCGGGAAGACCTTTGAATTTCCCGTGGCCTTTGGTACCGATTTGCAAACGGAACATGAACGCTATTTGGCCGAAGAGCATTATAAGCATCCCGTCATTGTGTATGATTATCCTAAAGAAATTAAGGCTTTTTATATGCGCCTCAATGACGATAATAAAACCGTGGCGGCCATGGACCTTTTGGTGCCGCGCATAGGTGAGCTCATCGGTGGTTCTCAGCGTGAAGAGCGTTTGGACGTGCTGGAAAAGCGCATCCTAGATATGGGCCAAAAATTAGAAGACTTTTGGTGGTATTTGGATTTACGCCGCTTTGGCTCCGTGCCTCATGCCGGTTTTGGTTTAGGCTTTGAACGTTTACTCATGCTTCTCACCGGCATAAGCAATATTCGCGATGTGATTCCCTTCCCCCGCACACCGGGTAATTTGGAATTTTAATATGAGGAGCCGCAAGGCATTTCAGAGTGCTGACAAAGTCTACTGGGAGGAAACCTTTTTTGAAAAAAAGGTTCTCCCCCCAGACCCGTTTCACTCTCTATTCCCGTAAGGCTCGCAAACTCGCCAACGGGAACGCTGCGCGCCCTTTGGGTAGGCCCTTCCAAAAAACTTTAATTGCGGCCTATGTTTATCTTTGAATGTACACTCTCGACGCAATGCAATTTTTAAAATAATGCTTTATTTGTAATTCATTTGAGGCGTTCATTGAAAAGTTGAAGTTTAATTCGTAAAAATAAAAATCAAATTTTTGCCCTAGGGCGTGTCATTCAAAGCAGGAGCCGCAAGGCTCCTTTTTTTTGGCACGTACTTTGCTATAGTTAAAGTACCTACCGAGTGTAGGTGATGTATTAGAAATGTAGCTGCATAGCGCTACGCAACATTTAGAGATGTTCTTACTACCCTTTAGCGAGGGGGGTGGCTTTGAAATCTCTATATATCAGGAATAAATGCAAGATATCTCTTAGCGAGGGGGATAGATTGTATATTCCTTAGAACTAGAGGCATTTGAAGACACTTCTTAGCGAGGGGGGTGCTTTAGATGTCTCTTTTTTCGTTTTTTTTACTTTTTTGAGTGTGAGAATATAATTTAAGAGCGATAAGCCATACGGGCATGAGTTTCAGCAAAAGCCTCCGGCAGAAAGTGACAAAAAAATAGGCGCCCAAAAAATAGGCAATGCCCATAATGTTGGCATAATTTAGTGTAAGCAAAAGGTGTACAGCCATCCTATCAAGGGCGAAGTGTGTATGTAAAAAAATATGTTCCGTTTGATGTGAGTTTTGTGACGAAAGGGTGAAGTCAATGTGACCTAAGAAAAGGGTTTTTACAGTAAAATAGTAAGTGCATTTCAGCCAAAGATGTGAGAAAAGCATATTTTGTTGGCACGTTGAGGCGAGGAGGGTGTATGCGTACGATTCTATTTACTATACTTTTAAGCGTTTTGTTGGGTGGGCAGCCAGTGTGGGCACAATCAAGTTTACACTTGTTATCTGAAGATTTCTGGGTGCAAGCCACATTGTCTGATGTGCAACAGGTTGTTAACGCTGGGGAAGATGTCAATGCTCAAGATGAAGAGGAAAACACGCCTTTGCTCATGGCCGCACGTCATGCGCAAGACCCTGCCATAATCCGCTGGTTGGTGGCCAAAGGTGCCGACATTCATAAAACGCAATACGGTGCCACTCCCTTAATGCTTTGCGCCAATGTGACGGCGCATCCTGCCATCATTGAGGCTTTTTTACAGCTGGGCAGTAATGTGCAGGATGTGGATTCCATGGGGCTTTCTTCGCTCATGTATGCCAGTGCCGCCAATCCTCATGTCATGGTGGTGCAAACTTTGTTAAAATCCGGTGGCAATGTGCACGGTCGCGACGGCAACGAGTGGACTGCACTGCTATGGGCTGCCTATGGCAATAGTAATCCACAAGTGATTGATGCCTTACTCAAAGCCGGAGCCGAGGTGGATGCGCATAAATTTGATGGCTGGACGGGCTTGATGCTGGCTGCAAAGCTCAATGATAATCCTGACATTGTGGCAAGGCTCTTGGAGCATGGGGCAGACGTCAATGCGCGCAATAGTTCTCAAGGTACGCCTCTCATGGCGGCGGTGTCGTCTCAGGGGCGTTTAGCTGTGGTGGAATTGCTTTTGAAGGCCAAGGCCGATGTGCACGCCAGTGATGTGCAAGGCGATACGGCCTTAATAGAAGCTGCTGGCAGTGTGGAGCCTGAAGTGCTAAACTTACTTATTGAGGCAGGTGCCAAGGTTAATGTGCGTAATGCACGCGGCGAAACGCCTCTTATTCGGGCGGCAAGGCTTTCCACAGATCCACAAATTATAGAAATTTTAGTGAAAAACGGCGCGCAAATAAATGAGCAGGATGACAATGGCAATACTGCTCTTATTTTAGCGGCTTCATTTAATCCTTATGCGGAAATCATGGATACCCTCAAGGCCTTGGGGGCCGATGCCTCCATACAAAATGATGACGGCAAGATGTATAAAGATTATGCCAAGGATAGAGGGCTACTGCGCCGGCCCATACAAAATGCCTCCATTGATGATGGCGTATAATACATTGTTTTTTAAGCCCATACAAATGTGTGGGCTTTTTTTATGGACATATTTTCGTGGGATGCACTATGCTTTGCGTGGTGTGGAGTTTAAGGCTTTAAAAACGTGCTATGATTTTGGCAGTTTATCAAGCTTTATTCCAAGGAAGTTATAGGCGTAATAAAAATGAAAAATTTTTATTCTCTCATTGCTTTTAAATTAAGCTATCTACTCTTTTGTTCCTTTTTTCTCATGTAATTTCTTGCATAAAAGTGCCATTGTTTGTTTGACCAAGCGTTTAATATAAAGTATCTTTTTAGCGGATGTATACGTTTTTGCTCTTCTTTAATTATTTTAGTTGCATAGCTGGGTTAGGGCAAAGACGATAAGCTCAGCATGTATAAACAGAAGGAGCGTGTATGGACGGGACTGTTTCTGTGGGTTCTTTGTCAAAGACCACTT
>CAYJHD010000006.1:0-59136 GCA_964370015.1 uncultured Desulfovibrionaceae bacterium
AACTTCGGGATTTTTTTGTATGGCTTTTATGTCAAGCATGTGCTTCTCCTTAAAAATGAGATTATTATCCTCTTTCGTACACATTGTAACCTTAGCCATAACCAACGCAGGCAAAGTGACACTATTTTGAAAGCGAATAAAATCTTAATGAATAATTTGCAGGGCATTGTATACAGAACATGGCTCAGCGTCTAGAAAAAACAATGCCATAAATTCCTTATTTCTGCCACAAGATGCCCCACTTAAAGCCCACATCCAGCCGCTTTTGAATATTGCCATTCTGCCTAAAAGTAGGTATAGTATAGAAATTCTCTAGATATTGGCTTTCAAAAAAAGCACACTGCTTACTATTACCATAAGCATCACGCTTTTTTGCCTTTCTTTCGTGTTTGAATTCCATGGACTTTGTGCCGTGGCTCTTTTTTATCTATAGCGGAGGTTTTCATGAAAATACCTACTTTTGCCAAAGTTCTGTGTCTTGTGCTCATGACACTTTTTAGTGCCGCCTGCGGCCCCAGCAACACCGTGCCCTTAACCTATCCTGTGGAAGAAGGCGGCGTTTTACCTGCCCCCAACGCACCTCGCGTGGCTGTTGTCATCTTTGATGATAAACGCACCCAAGCTCACCTCGGACACCGTAGCGACAACACCACCTTTGTGGGTACCTCTTCCGTGCCTGAGTGGATGAGCCGCTCTCTTGCTGAAGCTTTACGTGCGCGCGGCCTTCAAGTTTCTTTCGCCAACACCTTGGTGGAAGCACAAAACAGTGGCACAGCCTATGTTATCACCGGTGCTGTCACTGAAGCCATGCTCACAGAAGTTTCCGTGGCAGAATTACGTGCCAATATGCAAGTGGAAATCAACGTACATCAAGGCAAAAACACGCTTTTGAGAGAAAGCCTCTCCGCCAGCCAAAGCGAAACGGGCATCATTTCCACCAGCACCGCCACCAGCCTTTTACAAAGCACAGTGCAAGACCTTTTGCGCCCAGGCGTAGATAAAATCGCCAATGCCATAGGCGTGCAATAGACGCCTATGCGGCTCCAAGCCTCATATAGTAAGCCGCGTGTGCAAAGGTTTTCTTTTGTGCGCGCGGCTTTTTCTTATATTATGCCCATGGTACTCGCCCTTCGTAAAATCCCATACAGCCTTTGTCTTACTCTCCTGTGTCTGTCTTTACCAAACATAAGTCAGGCCTACACTGCTAAAGCATCTTTAACCATCCAGGCAGAAGTGAACCTCACCCATAAGGAAGGGGTCACACAAGAATCCGCAGCCAGTATTGTAAAAGCCTTGGCCTATGAAAAAGCTCTCAAATTCGCACACCAAAAACTTTCCTCGCAAAGAGCACTGGCCTTTGGATTTCAAGAAAAAAAAGACCAACTTGCCGTGGTGACTGAGCTTTTTACAACGAATTTTCAGCAAAAAAGCGACAACAACACTCCCAGCGTTCGCGTGAGTGTCACTCTTAGCCCCAAGGAAGCTTCTCTTAGTCAAGCCATGGCATCCTTGGTGGCACAAAAAAGCCTTGTGAGCCTGCGCGCTGAGTGGTTACATTCCTTGCAAAAATACGCCCATCAAGGTGAGCATATTTTACTCATGTCTGCAGGCCTGCGTCCCAGCAGCTCTCATGGCCCCTTTAGCTCTTTGCACATGCAAGCAGATCAAGTGGCAAAAAATCTTGAAGCCTTATGGCACTATTACGATGCCTTGGAATATTTTCATGACCTTTGGGAAAAGCCAGAAGCAGTAACACAGCTCATGTACCAAGCCTTAAGCCTCGCTCCCCATGCGCCTCTTTTTTGGGCCTGCCTTGGAGAAATCGAATTGCACATGGGCAAAACACACGATGCCATAAAAAGCCTTAATAAGGCGCTGGAACTGGCTCCCAGCCGAGGACGCACTTTGTATATTCGCGGGCTGGCATATTTACACTTGCAACAGCCCTCTTTAGCCAAAGTGGATTTTAGCGCGGCCCTTGCCACTGAGCCAGACAATCCCCAGTGGCTACGCGTACGCGGTGCAGCTCGTATGCTCCTAGAAGAATACGAACTTATGTGCCAAGATCTCACCAAAGCCTGCGCCTTTGGGCAATGCGACGGCTTACAAAATGCCAGAGAAAAAAATTTTTGTTTAACCCCATAAAGCGCACATCACAGACTCAGCCTAAACTACAAGGATACACCATGGCACAAGAAGTACTAATTAAAGTCTACGGGCATGTTTGGCCCATATCACAAGACATTGTGCAGGCTCTACGCCCGCATTTTCCTTCTTCTGACCATATGGATGATGAAGAAATGCTTGTATACGAAAAAGACATGCTGCGCATGGCCTTTGAGGGTATTTACATTGATATGGAAGAAATTTTACCCATTGTGCAAAGTTTTTTACAAAACCAAAGCCAAGGGAAAATTGATTATATAGACCTTGAAGCTTGGACATTAACACGCCATAGCATCAAGCAAGGTCTCATGGTGACAAACTCCGCGTCTCTTAACGCTGTCATGGATTATGCGGCGTCCAAGTAGGCACCCTTAACGGCCTGTTAGAGCTTCATATGTTGTAATAAAAATTGCGCCACATGTTCGGCATCAAAATATTTTTCGGCTCTTTGGCGTCCTTTGGCTCCCATATGCTGTACCAAGTGCGGTGCCATGATGAATCGTTCCAAGGCTTCAGCCAAGGCCACAGGACTTTTAGGCGGCACCAAAAATCCATTATACCCCTCTTGCACTGCTTGTCGGCATCCGGGCACATCACTTACCACAGCGGCGCGCCCCATGCTCATGCCTTCCAATATGGCACAAGGAACCCCCTCGCGCCATGAGGGAAGCACCATGACCGAAGCCTCTTTTATATACGGGCGCACATCTTGGCAATGCCCCAAATATTCAATGCTGCCCTCATCATGCCAGCCTTGCACATGTTCCATGGGCACAGCGCCCACACCTTCTTCCGCGGGGCCTAAAATTTGAAAACGCGCCTCGGCATGCGTGCCTTTCAATATGCGCGCCGCCAACACAAAATCTTGTATTCCCTTGGAATCTAAAAGTCGCGCCATGAGCAAAAACGTGGGGCGCGCAGGATAGGACGTTTCCAAAGCAAAATGACGTACATTCACACCGGTACCACGGCACTCAACGCATATATCTTGCTTTGAACGCGGTATAATACCTTGCTTCAAAAAATACTCTTTATCTTCGGGATTTTGAAAAAAAACCTTTTTGGCGCGCCCCAAGGCCAAGGCGTATAAAAAAGCAGAAAGCCACCGCATGAGACTTTTACCAAATCCGCCACCTTCTTCAAGGCCATAACCAAGACCGGTAATACAAGCGAAAAAGTCACTTTTTTTCAAGTAGGTTTTACGCCGCCCGTCTTTTATATAACGAGGCAAAGCCCATCGCATGGCAAAGGAGCTATAGATTGTAGATTTTATGGTGAAAGCAAAAACTTTATCTGGCCTTTCATCACGCATGAGTTGACACAGCACGCGTAAGCTTTTCCATTCTTTCAAAGGGTGCAAAGAACGCCTATCTAAAGGATATGTCAGCACCTCAATGCCATGCTCGCTTAAAGTATGTAAAGCTTGCACATCTTTTAGCGGCGCACCATCGGGCACAGCCACCACAACCTCATGCCCTCTTCCGGCCATGGCTTTAATGAGCGTTCCCCAAAAGGCATGGGTAGAGCGCGCTTGATTACCAACAATAAGCACTTTCATGATGGCATCTAGGAAGATTTTTTTCTTAGCGATTTCTTAGATAAAAAGACACGAGGATATTTCATGCGTAGCCAAAATAACCCCAAGGTAAGGCCCCCGGCCACGCCCGTAAGCGATGCCACCGAGGCCAGCACCAGCACAGATATATCCCAATGTTGCACCACCTGCTCCAAGGGAATATCCAGCAGCAAAAGCGCCGCCACAACACCTGTGTGCACCACCATGGCAGGCCACACATGCCCTGTGAGCTTCACCCCCAAATAGCCAAGCATAACACAAAATACACCGCTGAAAATCATGCGTAAAGCCAGCACTTTTTCCAGTAAAGGCACAGAAGATGTGCCTGCCAAAACACCGCTGGCGTAAAAGTGCATGACCGTATAGAAAATTCCGCTCAGAGCCAACAATATGGTCATAGGCGAAAGAAATCTTAGCAAAAAATTATACACGCCTAGACCCTTCGTACCTGGCTTTGCAAAAAATCTTCATAAGCATGACGCAAGCCCTGCTCAAGATCCATGCGCGGTTGCCATCCCAAATTCTGCATTTTAGAGACATCCAATACCTTACGCATGGTGCCGTCGGGCTTGGAAGAATCCAGCAAAATTTCACCCGTATAGCCCACCACTTTGGCCACCAACTCTGCCAAGGCTAAAATGGTCACATCATCACCGCAGCCCACGTTCACAGGCTCAGCGTCGCTGTATTTTTCCATGAGCAAAAGGCAAGCCTCGGCTAAATCATCCACATACAAAAATTCGCGTCTCGGTGTGCCTGTGCCCCAAATCCATACTTGCGGCACATCGGCCTTTTTGGCCGCATGAAAACGCCCCATCAATGCTGGTATCACGTGAGCATTTTCATCATGGTAATTATCACCTGGGCCATACAAATTGGTGGGCATGACGGCAATGGCATCAAAACCATATTGTTTACGGTAGGCCGCGCACATTTCAAGGCCGGCAATTTTTGCTAGAGCATAGGGTTTATTGGTGGGCTCTAGAGGGCCGGTGAGTAAATATTCTTCGCGTATGGGCTGGGGGCACTCTTTGGGATAAATGCAAGATGAGCCCAAAAAGAGCAGCTTTTTCACACCATGCACATGGGCATTGTGTATTAAGGCATTTTGCATTTGTAAATTTTCAAAGATGAACGAAGCAGGATAGGTATTATTGGCATAAATACCCCCCACCTTGGCGGCGCACACAAAAACATATTCAGGCTTTTCTGCGGCATAAAAGGCTTCCACCGCGGCAAAGTCGCATAAATTTAGCTCACTGCGCGTGCGCGTGATAATATTGGTAAAACCATCTTCTATCAATGCGCGGACTATGGCTGATCCCACAAGGCCCTTATGGCCTGCCACAAAAATACGTGCTTGCTTTTCCATGATTGCCCCTAAGCTTGTGTGCGTCCATACACATCGTCAAAACGTACAATATCATCTTCGCCCAAATACGAACCCGACTGAATTTCAATGAGAATCAAAGGAATCATTCCCGGATTTTTAAGCCTATGTACCGCCCCTTGAGGTATATACGTGGACTGATTTTCCGTAACCAAAAAGACTTCATCGCCCTTGGTCACCTCAGCGGTACCACTGACAACAACCCAGTGTTCGGCCCTGTGATGATGCATTTGCATGGATAATGTGGCGCCGGGCTCCACCATTATGCGCTTTACTTGAAAGCGATCCGTCTTGGCGAGACTTTCATACGTTCCCCACGGACGCGCCACCTTACGATGCAATAAGGCCTCTGAGCGACCTTGGCATTGTAAAGCCGCCGCTATGGCTTTCACTTCTTGAGCATAGCCTCTCTGTGCCACAAGCACCGCATCGGCCGTTTCCACCACCACGGCATCTTCGAGCCCCAAGGTGGCCACCAAACGTGTTTGCGCATGCACATAAGAATTACGTGTTTTTAAGGTGAGCACATCGCCATTGAGCACATTACCCATGGAGTCCTTGCTATCTTGCCCATATTCATAAAAGGATTCCCACGAGCCCATGTCACTCCATTGCACTTGCAAAGGCAACACGGCGGCCTTTTGTGTATGCTCCATGACGGCATAGTCTATGGATTCCGACACACAAGAGCTAAAGGTGGGAGCGTGCGGTCGAATGAAATCTCTATCTTGCTGACGCTGTTGCCAAGCATGACGGCATAAATCCACCATATCCGGCATATATTTTTCAAGTTCTTTTAAATACGCTGCGGCATGGAAAAGGAACATGCCACTGTTCCATAAAAATCCGCCCTTTTCCAGCATCTCTGTGGCTTTATCCAGGGGCGGTTTTTCTATGAACTTTCGCACCAAACGCACTTGAGGCTGTAATAAGCCAGCACTTTGTACTTCTTCATGCACAAGTTCGCCGCTTTCAATGTAGCCATAGCCCGTTTTGGGACTTTGTGGCGTAATGCCAAAGGTGACCAAAAAGCCTTCTTTAGCCGCAGGCATGGCTTGCTCCACAGCTTTTAAGAGTGCTGTATCCGGCTTTAAAATATGATCAGAAGGTAAAATGAGCACCAAGGCTTCGTCATCGCCTTCCAAGGCCGCAAGACAAGCAAGGGCAATGGCCGGAGCTGTGTTGCGTGCTTCCGGCTCTAAAATAATACGCGGAAGGCGACTGCCCGGCAGCGACATATGCTGTAAAGAGCTGGCCACATAAAAGCGATATTCTTCGTGGCAAATGACAATGGGCGCGCCTATGAAACGCTCATGCGCCCTTTGTAAATGTTGTACACGCTGAAAGGTTTGCTCAAAAAAAGTTGGAACATCTTGTTGATATTCCACAAATTGCTTAGGACAATGGCTTCGCGACATGGGCCAAAGACGAGTTCCACTTCCACCGCAAAGCACCACTGGGTACAGCATGTTTACCTCTCATGCTACAAATTATACTGACGTGCACGACAATGTGCACCAATTACAGAAAAATCTTCGCTTTTTATGCCAGTAATCGCCTACCCTGTCAACGAAGTCACCTTTCAAGCATTGCGCATTACAAGCGTCTGCGCTATGCTTTTACCATGAAGAAAAAGCCCTGGGTCTGGAGAAGACCGCAAAGTATTCGCATAGCCCTTGAGCGTTATTTACAGCGCATAGGCAAGCCGGAAATTGTGAGCCTTAATCGCCTGTGGCAACACTGGGACATGGTCATGGGCCCGGACATTGCCGCTTTGGCTTGGCCCATGGGCAGTAAAGACACCACCCTCTTGCTGGGCGGAGAAGATGCCATGAGCATGCAGGACATTTCCTATATGCATCATGAAATTTTAGAAAGAGCCAATGCTTTCATGGGCTGTGAATACTTTACCGCCATCAAGGTGCGGCTATCTCTAGATAAAACCCCCTTGCACATGGCAGTGCAACCACGCAATTTACAACGCCCCACACTGCCCGAGCCCGCCCCCTTAAGCGGAAAATACCTTTCAAGTATTCCGGAAAACACTTCCATAGGTCATTGTTATGCGCTTTTCGTGAAACAAGGCCAAAAAAAAGCGTAAGACCACAAGGCCCTACGCTCAAAAATCATCAAAAAAATATTAATTCTTCTTCAAAGCTTCTTGCTTTTCCACATGCCGCAAAAGCTTTTTGGCGTGCTCAAAGTCCGGATCCAACTTCAAGGCCACAGACACAGCTTGCTTTGCTTTATCAAATTTTTCCCACTCTAAATACATGCGCGAAATATTAAAGTATAAATTGGGGTCATTGCGTAAATATTTGGAAGCGCGCAGATAATATGTCTCTGCTGTGGGATAACGCTGCAAGGCGCGCAAGGCAATTCCTATGCTATTATACAAATGCAAAGAATCATCACGCAAGTCGAGGGATTCTGACAAAAAGTCCACGGCCTCTTCATACAGCTTAGCTTCAAGAAGGGCTTGCCCCATGTCGCCTATCAAGTTTGCATCTTGCGGAAATTCACGGCGCAATGTGGCGAAGGTATTCTTTCCCTTAATGGGATTGGAGGAAAATAGCTCTTCTTTACCCTTGGCAAAGGTGGCACGCTTTCTTTCTTCGGTGAGCCTTTGCGCCTCAAGGGCTTGTTCTTGGGCATATTCAGCAAAGCACACCTGCAGCTCTTGCATACATTTGGAAAGCTGAGCTTCTTCACCCGCCGAATAGATAAAAGAGCAAGGATAGATTTTACGTACAACAGGATCGTTCATCAAATACTCAACGGCATTCACCATGAGATCTGTCAGTTCCTTGCGCTCGCTCTTCATGAGATTTTCACGCAAACCAAGAAGACCATTTTGAATGGCTTGTATGGCAGGAGCACTTTGCCCTTGCTTAAGATTGGTCTGAACTTGCCTTAGCCCTTGACGCACATTTGCAATATTTACAGCCATACTTTCTCCAACGTTAGTTGCACTTAAAGAAAGATAATACTATTTCACCAAATTGTCTAGACATAGTCTAACTCAAAGTATGGAAATTTTTCGCTTCTTCCTTGACAATAGCTTGTATACGGTGCTAAAAATTAACCATGCCACTGATGCTTTAAGGCCTTTGGCTAGTTACATAAAGATATTATTCCTTAGCAAAATTTGCTAACCTATACCACTTTTAACACCCTCGATGATACAGGAGAATACTATGCGAGTAGACGGTACAGGGCACTCCATGGAAAATGTTTGCCTCAAACACGATAACGGCCCAGACCTCTCTTTTCACGGACGCCTATTTGCTGAGTCCTCTTGGTTTGACGAAGAAAGCTCTACACTTACCCGTCAAAAGCTTTATGTCACCGACAATCATGAGCAAGTTTACTATATCGTTCGTGGCAATGGTCCTGAGCGCAGCCGCCATGCCTACAAATTAACTGTGAAAGGTGACCACTGCATTATCCACAATGGTGCCACCGAAATGGTTTTAGAATTCAATATGCTTATGCTGGCCGTGCGCCAACTCTGCGGATTGGATGCCGATGCAACACCTTCTCTCCACATGGTGGAAGAAATGCTTAAGGCCGCCAACGCTTAGTACATCAGTATATTTTAGCTGATAAAAAAGCCAACTTCTTTGAGAAGTTGGCTTTTTTTGTATATATTTCACGCTCTATCATGATTTTTAAGAACCCTCGTTTAAAGGCGGTTCAGTGCGTACAGTTAGATTTTCCTTGGCAAAGTAAAATTTGAACGTCCACAAACGCGTATTGGCGTCATAGTTGCGAATAAAATACGACGTTTTATAATAAAATTCCTTCATTTGCGGCGACATGATTTCATAAAAGGCAAAGAGCTTTTCCCTTTGTGCATTGTCCCAACGGTATGTACCAATACGCAACATATGTCGCATCATGCGCAAAAATTGCAAACCGCCCACGTCATTACCGTCCAGCACGGCATAGTGCAATGTGGCACCGCGTATTAAATCCCCTTCCAACGCCACCTGCAAAGTAACTCCGTAGCCGTAATCCAGCGTATATCCGCCATCTGTGGGCTTTGCCGCATCGATATACACCTTGGACTCAGCGCCCCTGTGCCAAAAACGTTGATAGCTGGCCCAGGTAAAATCCGGCGTCAAGGGCACAAGGATTTTAGCCTCAGACATAAGGCGCACACCGGCATCTTTATCTTTATCAAAGCCACAAGCTGCACTTATACACACCAAAACCAACACAAGGCATAGACGCACATATGACATGAACAGCTCCTTATTTTTGGGGCACTCTACTTTGCCGTAGCCTTTTCAAAGGGCGGAGGCGGACGCCAATACCATAATAAAATCAATAAGGGCATGAGGCCAGCCCCTTCGGCCACCAATCTATGCGTATACGGAGAAAGCCCCCACCATAAACCAAAGGCCAAGGCCGGCACCAGCAGTACCGCGCACCACTGGCGAGCAAGCATGGGCTTTGCCGCATATTGAAAATAGCTCACGGTGCCAAGAGCCACCCACACCTTAGTCAAGGTAATGGCCAAGGCCGCACCCTCAAGGGGCATTTTAGCCGTTAAATAGGCACACAAAAGAATATTCACCACCAAGCCCGATGCATAAAAAGCCAAGAGTAGTTTGGACTTGCGCATGCTCATCATGGCATAGGCGGCTAAATTATGCAAAAAGGCCGTGGCTATGCAAGGGGTCAAAATACGTTGTGCCGTGACGGCAATGGCATAATGATCACCGTAGATAAAAGTTAAAATGCGGTCACTCTCCACGCAAATGAGGTATATGACAGGCATACATGCCGCCCAGAGAGTGCGCGTGGTTTGTCCTGCTAGGGCTTGAAAAGCCGCGCGATCTGTATCCCACAACTTGGCCAACATGGGGTACACAACCTTACCAAGCAAGGCCGATGACACCAAGATGGATAATCCATCCACCACTTCCCACGCCACGCTGTAGGCTCCCACGGCTTCATCGCCACCAAATTTTTTTAAGAAAAACACATTGAGCTTATTATAGAAGATGGCACAAATGGAAATACCTGTAAAGATAAGCCCCTTACGCATTTGCAAAGCAATGTTTTTGAGCTGGACAAAATTTAAACGGCGTAAAGGATTTCGTCCCAAGGCTTTGAGCGAAATGACCATGAGTAGCAAGGCTTCCAAAGGCTTAAACAAGGCTATATAAATGACCGGCGCATCACAAAGCACAAGGGCTATGCCCACCCCCAGACCCAAGATAGATGACGGTACACGTATGCGCATCTCAACATCTTGGCGTCCTCTGGCCTGACAAAGGGCAAAGAAAGAGTTCACCACAGCCTCCAGCCCCAATCCGCCGGCAATGGCCATGACTGTTATGCGCAATTCCATGGCATAGCCCTGCCATGCGGTGAAAAACCATGTCACCGTGAGGGCCACTGCCAATAAGGCAAATTTAAGCCATGTTATTTCACCAAGTAATTGTAAGGGACGCGCTTCGCGACGCGCAAAGGAAGAAATGAGAAAGTGGTTTAGCCCCACATCGGCCACTTGGCGTACAATGTAGCCAAAGGACAAGGCCAGCATGATTTGCCCCAGCATTTGAGGGCTGTGCCGCGCCAATACGATGGTGAACAAAGTCCAAAGCACATCTCTTGTCCATTGTCCGCCCAGCACATAGCCTAAACGCTGTGGAATGCTTTTCAATTTTGCCATGAAATACCCAATAAAAAAAGCTCCTTTGAACATAGCCAAAGGAGCCTTCATCTACATAAAATTAGTTTGCACTAAATTGTACAATGGCTTTAAAGCCCGGCTTTAATTCTAAATCAGGGTTTGGAATGGTTAATTCCACCGTAAAATAGGACGGCTGTGCCACGTCTAAGCTGGAGCTGGTCCATGCTATTTGGGACACGGTGGCTTCAAAAGCTTTATCATTGAGCGAAGGAATGGTCACCGAAGCTTTATTACCCACTTCGATGCGACCCATTTCGCCTTCATATACTTGCACCTGAATGCCCATGGGGTCCATCTTACCCAGCAATATGGGGGTAGAACCTGCGCCAAGCAAAGCACCTTCTTGCACGTGGGAACCCACTGAAAGCACATGACCACTCATGGGAGAGGTAAGCACCAAGGTTTTGGGCAAGGTATCTGCACTTTGTACGGGTGCACCAAAGTATTCACTGAGCTCATCCAATCTTTGCTTAAAGGCCGCTTCTTTTTTTTGCAAAGTTTGCTGTAAAAGCTCAATGCGCTCTTGCAAAAGCTTCACTTCTCCGGCACTGCGTACAGAGGCCTGATTGGAACCAAGGCCTGCCGATGCCAATTGGCGGGCTTTATTACTTTCAGCCTGCAAACTACTCATTTGACTGCGTAAAGTAAGAATTTGCGCCTTGGTATCTTCCGTACCTGCACCTTGCAATAATTCTTTTTTCAAGGCTCTTTCAGCTTCTTCAGCCAAAGAATAGCGCATGATGACTTCGTTGCTAGCCACCTTTTGCCCAGGTTTGACCAGCACTTCTGTCACAATGCCATTAAAAGGCAAAACTTCCGCTCTGGTCACTGTGCTCACAACCTTACCGCTGAGGATGGTGGTCTGCACTTCTTCAGCAGCGTGGGCAGGCAAGCACAAAAGTAACATACAGCATGCCACGCCCAAGGCTTTGGAAAAGGGTTTACATCGTTGTAGAATATTCATTAAAAGACCTCCTTGGCAGGAAGACCGATATAACGCTCTTTGAGTACTCCGGCCACGTGCATCCACTTAATTTGTGCCAGCCTATACTCAAGCTCAGCTTCAATGTATCCCATGCGCGCCTGCATGAGAGACTCTTGTTTGGCGGCCAATTCAGGATAAGCACTAATGCCTTCCTTAAAGTTAATGGAGGCTTCTTTTTCTTGCATTTTTGCCACTTCCAAAGTGGTTTCAGCAATCTTCATGGATGTTTGCGCCAAGTGTACTTCTTGTTGTGCTTCTATCCATTTATTGGAATATTCCGTACGCGCGTGCACTTGCTCTTGGAAGGCCTTGGCCTTTTCCATGCGTGCAGACTGAACGCCGCGATATCTTCTACCCCAATCTATGAGGGGGAAATTCAAAGTAAAATGGAAAAAAGTATCGTCGGTGCCATCCGGTGGTTGATACTGACCATCGGGAGGACTTTGATTTATACTGAAGGACATGTCCGGAATGTATTCTGCCCAGGCCACCATGATATTATAGTCCAAAAGCTCCACTTGCGCTCTGAGCAAAAGCTCATCTTCAGTGGTTTTCCAACGCTCTTCCCACATGAGGCTAGAGCCATTGAAATCTTCAATGATGGCGTCGGCGTCCTTGGTATCAATGACAAGCTTATGTGCAATGTCCACACCGGCAAGGATTTTCAACTTGGTGCGCATCATGGTATTTTCAATTTGCGTACGTTCCACTTTCAGAGCTGCTTCACGCTCTCTTTGCACAGCCAAGTCAAGAGCTACGCCTTGTTGTCCATCCACGGCTTCCAATTGTTTCCAATACTTGGTCACTTTGGCTGTGAGAGGAATGAGCTCTTTTTGCACTTCTAAGATTTTTCTTTGCGCTTCCAAGCGTTGGAACATGGCGGCAATATCACTGATGGTTTCACCAATGGCTTTGCGATGTGTGGTGATGGCAAGGTTCACCATGGCTCTACGAGCTTGGTGATTAAAATAGGTTTCCACAGGATTGGGGAAACTGGCATTAAAGCCCACATCAAACTCTGTACGGCCGTAATTGGAAGGCGTATCAGAGCGGCCCATATTGTAATTGGTAATATTATTGGAAACAGTTATGGTCATATTGGGCTCTGGTAAATATTCCCACACCGCAGAAGTCAAATCAAGACGCTTAATTTCAATATCCACAGCAGAGTTCACCAATACAGGCGATTGCTGAATGGTTAAATAGACATAATCATCGAAGGAAAAACTTTTTTCAGCACTGTAAAGCGAGGGCACAGAGGCTTCCAATTTTTCCTTATGCTCCACAGGCACACCTGGAGACTCTTCCAACCAGTGCCTAGCTGGTAGTTCTGGTGCATCTAAGCTTGCTTTTTGTGAAGCACAGCCAGAAGCTAAACCCAAAGCAACCACGGTCACACAAGGCATCACCTTTTTTGTCAAAAAAGACATGAATCCTTCATTTACATATAACATGCTTTGTTCCTTACTCATTGTTTTTCAGCACCATATCTTGCACAGTAAGCAAGACCCTTCCTTGTGCATCCAGCACTTGCCCATCCAAAGCACAATGCTCGGCCTCTGCGCTTTGGAATTTCCACTGCACAGAAAACCCTTCTTGCGCCACGGTGGAAGCATCCGAAATGGATGGCATTGCCATATGGCGCACGCGTGCCACGCTTTGTAAGGTATATAAGTCTGCATCCTTTTTCCCTGTCAAAGCGGCACTGCAAATGAGCCCTAAGAGCTCAGACACCCAAGCATAACTTAAGGCGTTGGCATTTGCAAACGCTTTCCGCACTTGCACCGTTTCCACACTTTCACTCTCGCCTTTTTTCCACAATGCAGATGGAGCAAAAGGAGTCGCCGTTAAAAGCATTTGCCCTTCTGCCACCCCATCCCAATGGTCTTGTCGACGTCCATTGGCAGAAAGAGCCCGTAAAGAAAATTCTGTACCGCAGGGCTTCACCAAGGCACCATCCTCATGACGCCAAGCTTGACCTTGCACCTGAAGCAGCCCCTCACGGGTGACGCCATCTGGTCCTTCACTCACCTGTGACGTTGCTTGTGGTGTACATACAAGCTCATCACAACCTAAACAGTTCAGCCAAGCAAAGGCAAAAGCGTTGGCTTGATATAAAGATTGCAAAAGTAAAGCCGTGGTCATGGGCATGACGCGTTCTTGCGTAGATTCTTCTTGCGCCCATGCTTTGGTATAAGCAGAAAAATGCCGCTCCAAGGTAAAAAGCTCACGGGCCTCATTTTGCTCCCAAATAACATCACAAGCCAATGAACGCATATGCGGATGTACCTGCACATTTTCTTGCATGAAGGCACAAGATTCTGTTTCCACAGTAGCACCATCACCTCTAAGCCAACGACCTTGAGCCACATCGGCACACCAGTACCAGCGAGCAAAATAATGTGCCAACTCATGTTCATACACAGCTTCTGACTTTTCTGCTGCCTCTGATGCGCCGCTCAACACAAGGGGAATGCGTAAAATGCGCACCTTGGGCTGTACCTTTTGCTTTTGCCCAAAGGTATGCCAAAAAGAACGCATGGCAGCTATGACAGGTTCGGTGACAAAAGCAGAACCTTGACCGCGATCATTGTCGGTGACCATCATGAGCACCGCCGGTATTTTCACGGTGCTTTGCTCCAAAGAGCGTAACAAAGGCAATGCCAAGGGCTTTGCCGCATCTTGCAACATGGGAGCTTCCACCAAGTGCACAAGGCTATCCACCTGCGGTAAGGCATTGCTCTCATGACACACTTCCACGCTGGCACCCAGGCGTTTCAAACGTTCCAACACTTCTTGAGTGGGGCATTGTGCATAGTCCACCTTGGGAGCGTAGAAAATAAAGTGCACCTGAAAGGGAGCCAACTCATCCAAGGCCGCATATAAGCTTTGCTCTTGTCCGGCATAGAGTACAAGAATATGCTGTTTTTTCGCCTTAATGGAAGACAAAGAAGATGAAAAAGGCAAGGTGCTTGGCCACGCCATGCGTTGCCATTGCAAAGCTGTACGTTCGGGAGAAAGGCTACCACGCAAGCAATATAAAGGCTGCTGTGAGGCTTTAGTTTCGCTGTTTTCTTGTGGCGTAGTCACTATTTCTTGCGGCGTGAAATCCTCTTCGGGATGACGTAAGCGTGCCACCACCAAAGCAAAATCTTGTATGGTGGCCACCTGCATAACATCTTCTAAACGCAATGTGATGCCAAATTGCTGTTCCACCTTATGCATAATGGACGGAAAACGATTGGAGCGTATGGCCAATTGATGACGCAAGTCCATGGCGGGGCGTAACACTCCCACCTCCATGTCGGCCGCTTCTGCCAAAATGGGTAAAATATCTTGCACATATGCAGGAATAACCACCTCTTGCTCGGGTGCATTTGGGGCTTTATCTTCCACCTGACACGTTTGCGCAGGCTGCGCACTTTCTTCCAAGCTAGAAGCCGGCACTTGATGCAAAGAGCCATGGGGAATATGTCCCAAAGCATAGAGATGCGCCACGGCGGCGCGCATGGTTTTTACTTCGGCATTTTTTAAGGACACGGGAATACATACAGCTCTAGGTTCTATATCCTTCACAAGTCCACAAATATTATCGGCGGAACCAAATTCCACAAAATGACGAATGTCAAATCTATCCCACATGGTGCGCACACAATCCACCCAGCGCACGGTGTTTTCATCCAAGTCAGCAATATATTGAACAATACCCTCTTTATCCGTGGGATAAAGATCAGCTGTAACATTGCTCAGAATGGGAATGGTGGGCTTTTGTGTGGGCAGCCCCATGAGACCATCCACGGCACTTTGGCGTAATACACGCAAGTGCGGATGGTGAAAAGCCATATTAATGGGTAAGGTAATGGCCGGACATTTTTCCTTACGCAAAGCACGGCGCGCCTCGGCGAGCATTTCTTTTTTACCGCCCAACATATACTGTGTGGGAGTATTATGATTGCATATGTGCAAATCAGGAAAGAGCTCGAGGACGCTTTGAATCTTTTCATGGCCTGCATACACTGCCATCATACCCATGCCATCAGCGGCATCACGCTCAAGACCGTCTATATACACAGCACGCCTATCAAAAATCTGCCATGCAATTTCCGGCGAATACACTCCTGCCAAGCACAAGGAAATTATTTCTCCAAGACTATGGCCGGACATGAGACAAGGCGCAAACCCCAAGGACTGCAAATAAGCCGCTTGCGCATATTCCACAAAGAACAAATAAGGCATTTGCCAACGCGTGCACTGGATTTTTTCCAAATCTTGTTCATCCATGAGTCCCAAAATATCCCATGGCGCCACAGCGGCCAAACGATCCATGGCTTCACGCGCAGCAGGAAAGGTGTCGTACAAGGCTCTGCCCATGCCGGGCCACACAGACCCAACACCGCCGCAGGTGACGGCCACTTTGGGAGCCACCGTATCTGGCATGAGCCAGAGGCCTTTTTCTTTAAGGGCGTCAAAATCCTCTTGGCTTGGAGCCAAAGGCATGGAACTTAGTTCTTGCAAAAATCGCGGCGTGGTGGCCCCTAATCGATACCCTTGCCCTGCATGTTGCAAGGAAGAGAAGTACATACCATTTTCTGTATAAAGATTACCAAGGGCGCCATGTTCGCAAGAAGTTTGCTCACAAACACCGTGGGCGGCAAAATCGGAGGTTTTTTTTTCCATGTGGCTTCCATTTTTTACAAGATAAGGCCAAGCACAATTTTATGGCATCTTAAAAGAGTATATAGAGTGTTCGTGTCATAAAAAAAGCAAGAGGGCATACGCTGTTGCGAAGCCTCCCTACTTTTTTACTTATCGTCTTATTTTCTGTAAAAGCGACGTAAAGATATTACGTATTTAATTTTTCATTCCATGCAAAAGAGATAGTAACACCTCGAGGCACAGGAAAAATACATTCTTTACCCAACACAATAGGCTAAACTACTTTTCTTTTTCTGTCTAGATTTGCTCTACCCCTCCCCTACCATAAGTCATATCCCCCACACCTCCCCCGCAGTGCCTCCAGGAAAATACGTCAATGAGGTATAATTTCTTGCAAGATATGACATTTTATAGTAGTTGTGACAGTTCAAGTTAACGTAAGCAGGGTCGAAAAATTTTTTATGCCCATTTACATAATGCATTCAACACGTTGCAAATTTTATTTTTTTGGGAGATGGCATGGATAAAGAGCAAGATATGAACACCGCCGACGAAGAAAACGTGTCCGCTGAGCAAGAAGCATCCACAGGGGAGCAGCGTTCTTCCAAAGGGTTCGATCGCATGCGTAACAAACTTTCTTTTGAGCGCCTTGTGGCCATGGGAGCCTCCATGGGTATGCGTAATCCCCTTTTTCTCTGTCACGACCGTGCAGCCAAGGCTACCACCAGCATTGAAGGTGCTGAGTATTTAAACTTTTCCACTTACGATTATCTTGACCTTAATGGCCACCCAGAGATTACCGAAGTGGTTACGCAAGCGGCTGTTCAATACGGCACCTCTGCCGGCGCAAGTCGTCTTGTGGGCGGCGAACGTCCTCCGCATCGTCAATTTGAAAAGGCCATTGCCGATCTCTACGAAGTGGATGACAGTATTGTATATGTAAGTGGACATGCCACCAACGTCTCCACCTTGGGCTTTTTATTTGGTTCACGCGACCTTATCTTGCATGACAACTTGGCACACAACTCGCTCATGCAAGGGGCGAAGCTTTCCGGTTCCACACGCCTTGCCTATGCCCACAACGACGCCGACGCTTTGGAGACCATTCTCAAAGAAAAGCGTAGCCAGTACCGCCGTGCCATCATCGTCACTGAAGGCCTTTTCAGCATGGACGGAAATATTCCAGACCTGCCACGCCTCATTGAACTGAAGAAAAAATACGATTGCATGCTCCTTGTGGACGAAGCACACTCCCTTGGTACCTTGGGTGCCACAGGCCGCGGTGCACGCGAGCACTTTGGCATCAATCCCAAAGATGTGGACATGTGGATGAGCACCTTGAGCAAATCCTTATGTGGTTGCGGTGGTTTCATAGCCGGCGATAAAAAACTCATCGAATTTTTGAAGTACGGTTCCCCCGGCTTTGTATTTAGCGTGGGCATGTCGCCTGTGCTCACTGCGGCCAGCCAAAAAGCCATGGAAATCATGCTTCGTGAGCCAGAGCGCGTACATAAATTACAATACATCAGCAAATACTTCTTGGATTATGCCCAAAGCCTTGGCCTTGATACCGGCGTAGCGCAAGGCTATGCCAACGTGCCTGTCATTGTGGGCGACTCCATGGTGGCTGGTTTCATGGCCAATGCATTGCTCAATCGCGGTGTTTACGCCATGCCCATCACCTTCCCTGCAGTGAAAGAAGGCACAGCGCGTTTACGCTTCTTCCTTTCTGCGGCGCACTCCGAAGAAGATGCCCGCAAAGCCTTGGACATCACCAAGGAAGAGCTCCCCAAGGTAACAGCCATGGTGGAAGAGATTCGTAAAAAGATGGAAGAAGAAGAAAAAATGAAAGCTGAAGAAAAAAAGAAAAAAGCAGCTGAAATGTAAAGCATAAAGCCTTTCATACATATAGAAAAGACCCCTCTTTTGTGGGTCTTTTTTTTTGTACCTTAAAAAAATACTTTACAGGAAGCCAAAAACCCCTTAGAAGATACCTAACAGTGCAAAAACAAAAGGGAATTTTCCAGAGAAAGCATAAAAAAAGTCTAAACTTTCTTTAGTAGGCACCCCCCTTGAGTTTTATTTTTTATACGGTCCTAGGCTTTGAAGTAAACATTAACGACGGCATGTTCTGACCGTCATACATAAGCAAAATTTTGGAGGGTATAACCATGTTATTTCGCGCAATCATCACTTTAGCATTGACCTTGTCCTTGGCAGTTCCCGCTTTAGCTTCCACTGGCATGTACGGCGGTATTAAATTCATCGACTCCTACCAAACCCAATGGGGCGGGGGCAGCATGAGCGGTACTGACTCTCAAAACACCGTGGGCCTTGGCTTCATGGCAGGCTATGATTTTTATGCCACTTCTGACATGCCCGTGCGTGCTGAAATCGAATACTCCTTCCGCTCCAATTTCAAAAGCGAAGGCAATATGAATTTCGGCAGTGTTAATGTGCAAAACCATTTAGACTACAACTTGCACACCGTGCTTGCCAATGTGTACTATGATTTTTATAACGAATCTGCCTTCACTCCTTATGTGGGCGGCGGCATAGGCATTGCTTTCCTTGACGGCCATGCAGAAGTTAACCATGGCGGAAGACAATATAGCAGTGAAATAGACGACACCTTATTTGCTTGGCATGTGGGTGCAGGTGTGGGTGTGGCCATCAATGAATATGTCACCGCTGACCTTGGTTATCGTTACCTTGGCACCAGCTCCGCCCACGGCGAAATCGGCGGTAACGATGTGAAGACAGACATCAGCGCACACGAATTCAGCGTTGGCGTACGCTTCGGCTTCTAAAAATCGTACAAAAAAGCTTCATGGGAGAAGGGTTACGGCCTTTCTCCCTTTTTTTATGACAAAAGATAATTGAAGCAACACATCAGGGTTTTGCCTTGAATATAGTGACAAAAAGCTATACATAGTCCTTATGCAAACACAGTCTCCAACAATCACGCCATCCTCACCAGTTATGGATGGATTTAAGCGCGCCTTGCCAATTGTGTTGGGCTATGTGCCCGTGGCTTTTGCCTTTGGCGTTCTTGCGGTGAAAAATGACATTTCTCCCAGTCTGGCCATACTCATGTCCGTCATAATCTTTGCCGGATCTGGCCAATTTGTGGCGGCGTCCCTTTGGGGAGCCGGCGTGGGAGCAGCATCGGTTATATTGACGGTTTTTGTCATTAATCTGCGTCACTTGCTCATGTCTGCCTCCTTGGCAATGCATACTCAGAAGTTGCATCGCTGGCAGCGTTTTTTGCTTGGTTTACATTTGACCGATGAAACCTTTGGCGTGCATTCCACGGCTTTTCAACGTGGCTGGACGCTTTCTCTCAGCACTTTATATACTTGCAATATTACTGCGCAAATTTCTTGGATATCCGGCACAGCCATAGGGGTGTTTTTCGGTTCTCTCATTGAGGATGTTCGCCCCATGGGCCTTGATTATGCCCTGACTGCCATGTTTCTCGCCCTCTTTATTCCGCAATGTCAAACACGTTTGCATGTGCTTGTGGGCATCTTTTCCGGCTGTCTTTCCATCAGCTTAAAGCTCATGGGTCTTGGGCAATGGAATGTTATTTTAGCCACTGTGCTGGCCGCCAGTCTTGGGCTTGGGCTTAGTAATTTGCGCTTCATGCGCCAATACGCCGCTCAAAAACAAAGAAAGGAAAATGCCGCCAAACGCAGGGCTAGAAAAGCGCAGGAGCTACACATATGAACACCGAACTCATCCTCACCATTGTGGGGTGTGCCTTGGTTACGGCCATACCCAGAGTTTTTCCGCTCATGTATTTATCGGTGGAAAGCCTACCCAAGTCTGCGCTCAAATGGTTATCCTTTGTGCCTGTGGCAGTGATGGCGGCTTTGCTTTTTCCTGATATTTTGGTCAAGAACAACGCACTTTTCATAAGCATGGACAATACCTACCTTTTGGCGGCTATTCCTTCCCTGCTTTTATCTTGGTATACGAAATCTTTTTTTGGCACCATTGCCTGTGCCATGTTGACTGTGGCTCTATTACGCCATGCCGGTTGGGTATAACAGGCTGTTGAAAAACAGCAATCTGTGTTGTCAGTGTAAAAAAGTCAAAAAGCTTATGTATGTTTAATACACTGCGCATCTTGACTTTTTTCACTTCCTCACATCTTACTATTTTTGAACAGCCTGATTAAAATCAACTTTTGCAGCTGGCTGTTACACATAACAATACCACAAGAGAAAAACACGGAGAAGCATATGTCACAAATTTTACTTTGCATCCTAAGTTTAGCATTTTTCACTTGTGCAGGTTGCGCCCCCTTATGCTTTTAAGGTGGCCAAAGGAGACTATATGTCAGAGAAGAAAAAACGCCGCCGTAAAATGGGCCCCCCCTTGGAGCCTGCCGAGTATAGCCAATATCTCTTGGTTCGCCTTGCCCCAGAACAAGTGGGGATGTTTCGTTTTTTACTGGAAGCTTACGAGCATCTAGCCTATTTTTCCGTGATGAATAAACAAGAAGCTCTTTTGAAAATTGTTTTTTCTCCCCATAGAGCCCATGCCGCGCGCAAAGCTTTGGAAGAAATAGCTGACTCCATCCCCATACAAATTATGCCTTGGCCCACCTCAGCCGCTGCATAAGTATAAAAAGGTTAGGAGCGCAGAAAGACATGGATATGATGCCCATTTTTCTTGCGCTTTTCCCTTCCACACATGCTTTCGTGGTCACTGTCCATATTTTTTACCTTTAACCTAGCCTAAAGCCCCAGTGGTGCACACCATGCACTATCCATGAGGATCATATGTTTATTCCGTATATAAAAATCATCGCTGTTTTTATTCTTATGCTGCTGGCCATGCGCAAATTGGGTTTGGGCTTATCGGTTTTATTGGGTTCTTTCATCATGTCTTTAGCTTTTGAAATATCGCCGCTCAATTGGTTTTATTACGCCATTGGCATTTTTCAAGATAGCACCATTCTCACCATTTGGACGGTGATTATTTTTGTACTTTCGCTCTCTTCACTCATGGAAAGCACAGGCCAAGCGGAACGCTTCATGGCACCTTTGGCGCAAAAAATCATTTCTCCGCGCATTCGCATGGTCTTTTTCCCCATGCTCATTGGCATGCTGCCCATGCCGGGTGGTGCGGTATTTTCTGCACCCATGATTAATGCTGTTTCTAAAGAATTGCCCATGCCCGAGCAGGGCAAATCCCTCATAAATTATTGGTTTCGCCACACGGTGGAAATGTCTTGGCCCCTCTACCCGGCCATGATTTTGTCGGCAGGTTTAAGCGGTGTCACCACTCCAGAACTTGTCATGTGGACCTTTCCCATGTCGGCGGTCTTTTTTGCTTTGGGTTGGTTCTTTTTTGTGCGCCCCTATCCTGTACCCCCCATGCCCACGACAGAAGCACCCGACAAAGACGCATGGCGCAAAATAGCTTGGGAAGGCGCTCCCCTCATCATAGCCATTGGCGGTGCTTTGGTGATAGAAGCTCTGCTGGCACTTTTTTTACCGCAAATCCCCCTCGATTACGGTGTCATCATAGCCCTTGCTTTGGCTGTGTCCTTTTGCCTTTACCAGAATAAAAAAGGCCTTGGCACATTCATAAGCACCATTACTAAGCCCAGTGTACGCTCCATGATTTTCATGATTGGTGCCCTTGGCGTCTTTAAAAATGTCTTATCCGAAGGCGGCGTGGTGCAACAGTTGGTGGGACAAGACACAGGCTTACTCACCTTGTGGATAAGCGTGCTCTTTGTGCCCATGGCCATAGGTGCTTTAACGGGTATTCTCATTGCTGCGGCAGGTTCGGTCTTTCCGCTTATTATTATCTTGGTGGAAACCTTGGGACTGGGCTCGCCCATTCCGTGGATTATGCTGGGCTTAACTTCTGGCCTTGCCGGCGCCATGATGAGCCCCTTGCATATTTGCTTTGTGCTCTCATGTCAGTATTTTGATGTGAGCTTGCCTAAGTCATTACGCAAAGTGATTCTGCCGGGTATTTTATATACAGCCGGCGGCGTTGTGTACTTCTTCATCCTCTCAGGGCTCATCAATTAGCATGAATACCTCTGCTGTGAGGGCTTATGTGGAGGCCTTATTGGCTTCCACCTTTGGGACGCAAGTAACCCATCATCATATATTGCAAGGCACACCGCCCCTGTTTGCCAACCCCAAACGCCCCCTTTCCACGGCGGTGCAAACGCTTTTACGCGCCAAAGGCATGGATGAACTCTTTTACCACCAAGCCGAAGCAGTGGACGTGTTGCGCAGTGGGCGAGCTGTGGTGGTGGCAACCCCCACAGCCAGCGGTAAAAGCCTCACCTATACCTTACCTGTGCTGGAGACCATCTTACAAGACACAGATGCCAGAGCTCTCTATCTTTTTCCTTTGAAGGCCCTTTCGCAAGATCAAAAAAATACCTTTGAGAGCTTTGTACAGCCTTGGCCCAAGGAGGCTCGCCCAAGCATTGCCATCTATGACGGTGACACATCGGCGCACTTTCGCCGCAAGCTACGCCTAGAGCCGCCGCATATACTCATCACTACACCAGAAATGCTTCACCTTGGCATTGTGGCCCATCATGAAAAGTGGAGCTCCTTTTTTGCGGGATTAAGCCATATTGTGGTGGATGAAGCCCACACCTATAGGGGCGTTTTGGGCGCACACATGGCTCAGCTCTTTCAAAGAGTACAGCGCATAGCCGCACGCTACGGCGCAAGGCCCAACTTTACCCTTTGCACCGCCACCGTGGGTAATGGGCAAGAGCTGGCTCAAAATCTCATGGGCCCTGCACACAAGCCTGTTCTCATAGACAAGTCCGGCGCACCACAAGGCACAAGACATTTTGTCTTTTTAAATCCTCTGGACAGTGCCAGCACAGCCGCCATCGGCTTGCTAAAAGCAGCTCTTGCGCGAAATTTGCGCACCATTGTCTATTGTCGATCGCGCCGCATGACCGAATTACTTGCCCTTTGGGCCACACAACACAGCGAACAATGGAAAGATAAAATCTCTGCCTATCGCGCTGGATTCCTCCCCGAAGAACGTAGAACCATTGAAGAAAAAATGCACAGCGGTGAGTTGCTAGCCATTATTTCCACCTCAGCTCTGGAGCTGGGTATAGATATTGGCTCGCTGGATGTGTGCATCCTGGTGGGCTATCCCGGCACTGTCATGTCCACCCTGCAACGCGGCGGACGTGTGGGTCGTGCCCAGCAAGATTCGGCAGTGATTCTTGTGGCCGGCGAAGACGCCCTTGATCAATATATTGTGCGCCACGCCCAGGAATTTTTCACCAGACCCAGTGAAAAAGCCGTCATCAATATTCATAATCCGGTGATTTTAGAAAAGCACCTCTGTTGCGCTGCGGCGGAATCTCCCCTTCGTCCGCAAGATAAGGACAAAGATTGGCTCAGCTCTGCGCCAGCTCAAGAAGCTCTCACCAACTTAGTACATAGGGGCGAGCTTTTACAAAGCGCCACAGGGTTAGAGTATATGTGCGCTCGCAAAAGACCACAGCGGCATGTGGATTTACGCGGACAGGACGGCATGGGAGAAAATTACAGCATCGAGGATGAGCACGGCACCATTATTGGTACTGTGGATGCCATCCGCGCCTTGAAGGAAAATCACCCCGGTGCCATCTATTTACACCGTGGCCAATCCTACGAAATTCAAAGCTTGGATCAAGGCTCTAGACGTATTACTGCCAAACCTGCCCGCAGAGCATGGTTTACACGGGTGCGCACTCAAAAACACACAGATATTTTGGAAATAAAAGAATCTAAATTCTTACATATGGAAGGGGGCGTGCAAGTGGCGTGGGGGCGTTTGCGCATCACAGAGCATATTACAGGCTATGAGAAGCGCGCCGTTCAAGGTAACACTTTACTTTCCATTATTCCTTTGGATTTTGCTCCACTTATTTTTGAAACTGTAGGCCTTTGGATAACCATCCCCGATGCCATACGTCACCAAGTGGAAGATGAGTATCTACACTTCATGGGAGCCATTCACGCTTTGGAGCATGGCGTCATTGGCATGCTGCCTCTACTCGTCATGGCAGATCGCAATGACTTTGGTGGCATTTCCACCCCATTACATGCAGATTTGGGATTACCGGCTGTATTTGTGTATGATGCTTTACCGGGTGGAGCTGGATTATGCCAGGCGGCATACAATGACGCTTTAACCCTTTTTGAAAATTGTCAAAAAGCCATGCAGCAATGCCCTTGCGACGATGGTTGCCCTTCTTGCGTACACTCGCCCAAGTGTGGATCAGGCAATCGCCCCATAACTAAGCAAGGTGCTACGCGTCTTGTGGAGCTCATTATGAAAACAAAAATCAATGACAATCAACATATATTACCCTTACTGCATTTACAAGAGAAACTAGCTCAAGATGCTTCACAAGTGAAACAAGAGTTTGATAATAAAGAAAATACAAATAGCACGCCTTCTCATTTCGTGGTACTTGACGTGGAAACGCGCTATTCTGCCGCAGAGGTGGGTGGCTGGCATAAGGCTTATGCCATGGGGGTCAGCATTGCTGTACTTTATGACAGTGCTGAAAAAAAGTTCTTCCACTATACGCAAGATGAACTTCCCAGCATGTTTGAACGTTTGCAAAAAGCACAAGCCGTCATAGGTTTTAATATTGCACGTTTTGACTATGCGGTATTACAGCCGTTTTGCACATATTCTTTGCGCGAACTTCCCACCATTGACCTGTTGGACAAGATTAAGCAAAAACTACAATATCGCGTGTCCTTAGACAATATAGCCTCAGCCACCCTAGGAACACAAAAAAGTGCCGATGGCTTACAAGCATTACAATGGTGGAAGGAAGGCAAGCTTGATATGATTGCCACCTATTGTGAAAAGGATGTGGATATTACCTTGCAAGTCTATACCTATGGTCTAGAGCATGGGCATGTGCTTTTTACCAATAAAGCGCAACAGAAGGTACGTGTGCCGGCTGAATTTACATTATAGAAAAAGCCTACAAACATAAATACCTTCAAGACCCCAGCATCTTGAAGGTATTTCGTGCCATTTCCGGCTCTGGATATGTGGGGCCCTCATAAGAAGCCCCCACACAACCAAATAATATTAACCGCCAATAAGGTTCATGGCCATACGTGGCATGGAGTTGGCTTGACCAAGCATTGCCACAGCAGACTGTGTCAAAATTTGGTTACGTACAAAGTTCGTCATTTCCATGGACACGTCCACGTCGGAAATACGAGACTCAGCAGCAGCCATATTTTCAGATTGAACCGTCAAGTTATTAACGGTAGACTCTAAGCGGTTTTGCAAAGCACCAATGTGGGCTCTGATCTTATCCTTAGAAACAATAGCGTCATTAACAGCCACAAGAGCTGCCTGAGCTTGAGATTGAGTAGACACTGTCATACCAGCAGTTGCGCCGCTGTTACTACCAAGACCTAAAGCAGACGCGGTGCTATCACCAATACGCACATAGTAATAGTCTTCAGCAGAGTCGTTCATGGAACCAAAGTGAACCTTGAGCTGACCTGTTGACTTAAGTCCGTTACCATTATGCGCACCTGAAAGAGAACCATCAAGCAACTTCACACCGTTAAAGTCGGTGGCGTTAGCAATACGAGTGATTTCAGATGAGATAGCTTGATACTCAGATTCAATCATCAAACGTTGAGTAGAGTCATAAGTACCAGTTGCGCCTTGCTCGGCCAATTCCTTCATACGGATAAGCTGAGCGTCAATTTCAGCAAGAGCGCCGTCTGCAGTCTGCAATAAAGAGATTGCATCGTTGGCATTTCTTACACCTTGATTCAATGCGGTAATATCTGCACGCATAAGTTCGCGGATGGCAAGACCAGCTGCGTCATCGGCGGCGCCGTTGATACGCATACCAGAAGACAAACGCGCGGTAGAAGTGCTTAAGTTTCCGTAGTGATTGTTTAAGGTGTTAGCAGAATTAAGGGCCATTGCGTTGTGATTAATTGTAAGTCCCATAACATTCCTCCATGAATGTTTGACAGCCTCGTGGAGCAGTACGCACGATTGCATCCTTGCAATCTTCCACTGACAGTACCCAAACCATAGGTTCGAGCTTTATATTTAATAGACAAATTAGTACATACTGTACATAGCCACTATAACAGCGCAAGCTTCTGGGGAGCTTGCCATTAGACGGCAGTTTTTGCCGCGCCTAACTTTATATATATCTAATAGCAAAAAATGTACCAAGGGAAAAATTTTCCCCATGAATAATTCTTTAACATATGTGCAGTTTATGCACTTTTTTATCTAAAATTTAATCAACTCTTCTTAATACCAAACATAGTAGCTCTCTTTTGCCACCCCCCATACTACACTCTGGCATAATATAAGTAATAAATAGACACACGCGCACACCTTTATGTCAAAATATCTATCAAAAGAGAACATTCATCCAATAAAACTTTTCACATATTCACGCGGCATTTTTTCTGCCACTGCTTTGACAAAAAAAAATGCCCCCAAGGCCCCAGCGCCTTGAAGACATTTTGCACCCCGAAGGGAAAGTCTGTGGCTCTTTTTTACAGAGCCACAGAGCTAGATTTATATTAACCGCCAATGAGGTTCATGGCCATACGCGGCATGGAGTTGGCTTGACCAAGCATTGCCACAGCAGACTGTGTCAAGATTTGGTTACGTACAAAGTTCGTCATTTCCATGGACACGTCCACGTCAGAAATACGAGACTCAGCAGCAGCCATATTTTCAGACTGAACCGTCAAGTTATTAACGGTGGACTCTAAGCGATTTTGCAAAGCACCAATGTGAGCTCTGATCTTATCCTTAGAGACAATGGCGTCATTAACAGCCACAAGAGCTGCTTGAGCTTGAGATTGAGTAGACACAGTCATACCAGCAGTGGCACCACTATTACTACCAAGACCTAAAGCAGAAGAAGTACTATCGCCAATACGCACATAGTAGTAATCTTCAGCAGAGTCGTTCATGGAGCCAAAATGCACCAAGAGTTGACCTGTGGACTTGAGCCCATTACCATTGTGTGCGCCAGACAAAGAACCATCTAACAACTTCACGCCGTTAAAGTCGGTGGCATTGGCAATACGAGTAATTTCAGAAGAGATAGCTTGATACTCAGATTCAATCATCAAACGTTGTGTTGAGTCATAAGTACCAGTGGCACCTTGCTCGGCCAATTCCTTCATACGGATAAGCTGAGCATCAATTTCAGCAAGAGCGCCGTCTGCAGTCTGCAATAAAGAGATTGCATCATTGGCGTTTCTCACACCTTGATTTAAAGCAGTGATATCTGCGCGCATGAGCTCGCGAATGGCAAGACCAGCTGCGTCATCGGCGGCGCCGTTAATACGCAAACCAGAAGACAAGCGTGCGGTAGATGTGCTTAAGTTACCGTAGTGACTGTTTAAGGTGTTAGCAGAATTAAGGGCCATGGCGTTGTGATTAATTGTAAGTCCCATAACATTCCTCCATGAATGTTTTGACAGCCTGATGGAGCTTTTATGCGCGATTGCGTCCTTGCAATCTTCCATCGACAGTAGCCCGAAGGCTTTATCTGTGAATTTTACACGCACATACTGTGCGCATCCTCAAAACAGCAAGTGAAATAGGGTTTCTGGGCACCCTACTAGGCAATTATTACCTAGTCCACTTATTATAATAAAACGTGCAAAAAATATGCCTCTAAAACATCTTTAAGGTCGCTTTACTAAAATAATTTTAATTAGTTACATTTTTAAGCTACACCCTAAAGTTCTTCCACAATCTACCGATAAAACTCATGCGAAGTCTTGCTTACAAGGCTCCGTGGCCTTATTCCCCGCATCTAATCGGCAATTTTTTCTTAGTGAAGCTTTCACCACCAACACTTCGCATCGCTAACCAGCCATAAGATTCAATGCCATGCGCGGCATGGAAGGCGCTTTACCAAGCATAGTCATGGTAGAATGAGTAAGCGTACGATTTCGAACAAATTGTGTCATTTCTGCAGCCAAATCAGCATCAGAAACATGCACATGAGAAGTTTGCTTAGCCAAGCCTTTTATATGAGCAAATTGCTCATCGACAACATCAAGAGCACCACCAGCCATCTGTAATAAATAAGTGATAGTACAATTTCTTTTAGCACCTTGATTCAAAGCGCCAAGATCAGCACGCATGAGCTTGCGAATGGCAAGCCCAGCGGCCTCATCGGCAGAAAAATTAACGCAAAGACTGGCAAGCAAACGCCCCATGGACGTTTGCAAACTCCCATAGTGAGAGCCTAAATCATTCTGTGTTGTGGCGGGCGTTAGATTAGTATCAATATAATGCCCCATAACATTCCTCCTTGAATGCATTGCAATATATAGCAAAATTACACCTTCTTCCATGAAGGCAGTGTGAACTCATACTTACCTATCGGCAATTTTTGCCTACCCTTTAGGGTGCTAGGAATTTTTTGCCTACTTTTTTATTTTACGCTATAAGCTTGCTTCGCCACGCACGGTCATGTACCTTGCCAGGCAGGAAAAGAACCTTGGAATAGCCCCTTAGCATGCTACCAAGCAAAGGAAAAACATGTCGACACAAGCAAAACACAATGCACTTTCCAGTCTTCATATTAGACAATATAAAGGCCAAAAGAAAATTGCCATGCTCACAGCTTACGACTACCCTTCCGCCGTTTTAGCCGACAGAGCCGGGGTGGATATTTTACTGGTGGGTGACTCTCTAGGCATGGTTGTTCTGGGACATGAAGACACCCTCCCCGTGACCATGGATATGATGCTGCATCACTGCCGCGCCGTAGCTCACGCCCAAAAAAGACCTGAAGCCAGAGCTCTTGTGGTGTGTGACATGCCCTTTTTAAGTTATGAAAAAAGCGTGAAAAGTGCCCTTAAAAATGCGGGCAAACTCATGACGCAAGGCGGGGCCAGAGCCGTGAAGCTTGAAGGTGCTTTCACCATTTTACCACAAATTCAAGCCTTGGTGGCAGCGGGTATTCCCGTCATGGGACATATTGGCCTTACACCGCAACGCGTTTCCACCTTGGGCGGCTACAAAGTACAAGGTCGCACAGCCAAAGCCGCTAACCTTCTTTTAAAAGAAGCCAAAGCCCTTGAAGAAGCAGGGTGTTTTTCTCTGGTGCTTGAATGCGTGCCGAAAGAAGTGGCCGCCAGCATCACCAAGGAGCTAAGCATACCCACCATAGGCATTGGCGCAGGTGCCGGTTGCGATGGGCAGGTGCTCGTATTTCACGACATGCTAGGCCTCAACACGCAAAGAACGCCCAAGTTTGTAAAAAAATACGCACAGCTTACCGACACCATCACACAAGCCATAGGGCAATACGTGCACGAAGTGGAAGAAGGACACTTTCCACAACAAGAGCAAACCTTTTCCTTACAAGAAGACGAATTGGCTTTATGGCAGCAATATATGGAGAAAAAATAAATGTTTCGCACTCCCGTGCCTCGCGTGGCAGCCATCCACGACCTATCTGGCTTTGGTCGCACTTCTCTGACCGTGGTCATGCCCATCCTTTCCACCATGGGCATTCAGGTTTGCCCCATGCCCACAGCGGTGCTCTCCACGCACACAACAGAATTTACAGACTTTTCATTCTGCGACTTAGCGGCTGAAATGCGCCACTTTTTACGTCACTGGCGCCAACTTAACCTTTCGTTCGATGCCATTTATTCCGGTTTTTTAGGTTCTCCAGAGCAAATGGAAGTGGTGGAAGAAACCATTAAGTACTGCAAAAAAGAACATGGCGTGGCTGTCGTTGACCCCGTACTGGGCGACAATGGAACCCTGGACCCCACCATGACACCGCAAATGGTGTCGCGCATGCGTAGCCTCATTTCCCACGCCGATTGCATTACTCCCAACCACTCCGAAGCCTGCTGGTTGCTGGATATACCTTATACGCCCCGCATGACCGTAGCCCAAGCCCGTGAACGCCTCATGGCCCTCACTGACATGGGACCGCAAGTGGCCATCATCACCTCTGCCCCCATCAGCACCAATGACAAAACTTGCTCCGCCGTGGCCTATGATGCTGAGCAAAAGCGTTTTTGGCGTGTGGACTGTCCCTACATTCCAGCTTTTTACCCTGGAACGGGTGATTGCTTTGCCTCCGTACTGACAGGAGCCCTTTTGCAAGGAGACTCCCTGCCCGTGGCCATGGATAGAGCCGTGGACTTTGTGACCATGGGCATACGTGCCACCTTTGGACACAATGAACCCAATCGCTACGGCATACTCTTGGAGCGAGTTCTCGACTCTTTACGTGGCCCCATCAGTGCCGCCAATTATAAACTTTTAGAAGAAGAAGCATAATGACTACACAGCAAAGCCTCCCCATTGGCATTTTTGACTCCGGAGTGGGAGGATTAACCGTTTTACGCGCCATCCATGAAGCCTTACCCCATGAAGACTTGCTCTATCTTGGCGACACAGCGCGCTTGCCTTATGGCACAAAAAGTAAGGATACCGTCACAGCATACGCCTTACAAGCTGCTGAAAAATTAGTACAAAGAGGCATAAAAATGCTGGTCATTGCGTGCAACACAGCCACAGCGGCGGCCCTCCCAGCATTACAAAAAGCCTTTGCCCCCTTACCTGTGGTGGGTGTTATTGAACCCGGCGCTTTGGCTGCCGTGCAAACCACACAAAATGGACATATTGCCGTGGTGGCCACCGAAGGCACCATCAATGGCCTTGCTTACCATAAAGCCATCACCAGCTTGCGCCAGGATGCTCGCGTCACAGGACAAGCCTGCACCCTTTTTGTGCCCCTAGCCGAAGAAGGATGGATGCATGGAGAAATAGTGGAAAGCGTGGCCAAGCGTTATTTGGAAGATATCTTTCAGCATGACCAAGAAGACACTCGCCCCGATACACTTTTATTGGGCTGTACTCATTTCCCTCCCTTGCGCCAAGCCCTAGCCAACGTGGTGGGCAAAGATGTATACATTGTGGATTCAGCCGCCACCACCGCCGAAGCTGTGCGTAAAGCTCTCACTGCTCAAAGCCTGCTTCATCCCAAAGAAGACGAAACCTTGGGGCATTGTCATTTCATGACCACCGATGACACCGCACGCTTTGCAAGGGTCGGCTCCCTCTTTTTGGGGCAAGAATTACAAAAAAATGACGTCGAACATATGGACTTATAGCTCTTTCTCAGTATACAGTGTCTTTCGCTATTGCCCTTGCAATGCCATTTTAGTTTCATAAGGACGCAAGCATATGGTTTATACTCCCATATCCATGATTCCGGGCCCCACACAGGTGCCTGCTTTCATACGCCAAGTGCTGGCACAAGACTTTGGTCAAAACGAAGAAGATTTTCTTCCCCTGTATACTGCCACCAACACCCTCTTGGCACAATTCATGGGAACCAAACATTCGGTAACAACCATGACTGGCGAAGGAATGCTTGCACTATGGGCAGGATTAAAAAGCTGTCTGCGCACTGGTGATCGCGTACTTTCCGTGGGAACGGGCGTCTTTGGCGACGGCATTGGTGACATGGCCGCTGGCCTTGGGTGTACAGTGCATAAAATATCGCTCCCTTATGACACCACCATCTCTGATTTTAATGCCATAGAACAAGCCATTGTGGACTTTAAACCACATATGATCACCGCTGTGCACTGTGAAACGCCTTCAGGCACCTTAAACCCTGTGGATAAGCTGGGAGCTTTAAAGAAAAAGCACGGTGTGCCCTTGCTTTACGTGGACGCAGTGGCTAGCCTTGGCGGCGTGCCCATACACATGGACGCATGGAATATTGATATTTTACTTGGAGGCTCACAAAAGTGCTTTTCCACACCTCCAAATGTGTGCTTTTTAGGAATAAGCCCCGCCGCATGGCAAAAAGCTGAAGAGGTGGCCTATGCCGGATACGACGCTTTGCTTCCATGGAAAAATGTGCTTCAAGAAAATTTATGCCCCTACACCCCCTACCCTCAGGGCGTAGCGGCCTTACATACTTCCTTGCAAAATCTCTTGCAAGAAGGCTTAGACGCTGTCTACGCACGCCATGAAGCGTGTGCATCACTGTGTCGCCAAGGACTTGCAGACCTTGGCATTAAACTTTGGCCTGTGCCCGGAGCCACAAACTCCCCCACTGTCACCGCGGCCTACATACCACAAGGCTTTAGCTGGAAAAGCTGGCGCAAGGCTTTGTACTTACAAGGCCTCGAAGTGGGCGGCTCTTTTGGCCCCATGGACGGAAAGGTATTCCGCATGGGGCATATGGGCTCTCAGGCTCAAGTACATCTCGTAAAACAAGGACTTACTGCAATATCCACTGTTTTACAAACTGGCCCTTAATGGGTAAAATTACAACAAGAGTGCATTTGTTGTTGACAAATGGCCAAGCTTTTTCTAAAGCATGGGTTGTCATCATTTACAAACCCTTTTTCCTCTTCTCGGAGAAATGACATGACAAAAGCAGAACTGGTTGAAAAAATTTATGCGAAGGCTGGCCTCCCCACAAAAACCATGGCTGAAAACGCCCTGGACGCCGTGATTGCCTCCGTACGCGAAGCTTTAGCCGAAGGCGAATCCGTTACCTTCACAGGCTTTGGCACTTTTAAAGTCAGCGAACGTGCTGCACGCAAAGGACGCAACCCACGCACTGGCGCAGAAATAGATATTCCTGCCAGCAAAGTTGCTAAATTTACACCAGGCAAACAGTTAAAAGACGCCTTAAAATAATTTTCATGGGGAACTTCCCCAATACGCGGAGGGGTGGCAGAGCTCGGTTTATCGCGGCGGTCTTGAAAACCGTTGAAGGTGAGAGCCTTCCGGGGGTTCGAATCCCTCCCCCTCCGCCATTATTTCAATAAGTTACACGCAAAAGAGGCAATCTCGAAAGAGGTTGCCTCTTTTGTTTTTGGTGAGTTTGCCCCATGTGTGCCCCAGGTTTGGAAGAAGTAGATTTATAAAGTTAACCCACCATAGAAACCAAGCAATATTTAATTTATATTTCAATGTTATACCTGCAAAAAACAGTATAAAATCAAATTATACGGTTTTTATGTTCAAACAGTATATACGAAAAAAACCCCATTTATACTTGACAGCTGCGCACATTTCATTCACTATCCACCAACAAGAAAACGCCATATCGAAAAACGGAGCTGTAGTGAACTATTTACAACTGACAGAGGAATTTGCCAACTTCCCCGACTTAGAGGCGATAGCAAATGATCTCCCCCCCCCCGACATTAGTACTATCCTAGACAGTAGTTTTAGGATAGCAGACCTTTGCAGAATGCCCTCAATTGGCGGAACACCTTGGGATAAAAATAGGCCCATAAATAGACACTTTTATAGAATTATAAGAATTGAGAATTTTCATGAAAACAACAGTGAAAATCTTTATGTTACTCATGAAACACTCAAAGAGCGAACTTCAGAAATTTACAAAATTAAAAACCCTCATAGACCTGACCCTCAGATATTTTCTCCAGCCGATAAAGAGTTTCAACAGGTCTATATAACGTTAAATTCTGAACGAGAAAAGCTTCGCGCAGTCTTGGAATCTTGCCGTGAGCATGGGTACTTGCCAGACGATATTTGGCAAGATGCTATATACGACGCACAAAGAAATTTATGTTTCTCTGTACGTTTTTCCAAATCAAAATCAAAAATTGAGTTTGATCCAACATATGTGTTTTTTAATACATTACAAGAAGAACTTGCCGTCAAATTATACGCGGCCCCCATACTTGGAAATTACGCTGACCGACTTTCTTTTACGAGGTTCTGTGAAGAATGTGGAAGACTTTTTTTCTATAAGTTAGATAACGCAAGATTTTGCTCTGAGCAATGTAGAAGCATTGCCGGTCGAAAACGAAGGAGCAATAAATAAAACGGAAGCCCGACTCCAAAGAGAAGCCGAGCTTGTAAGTTAGGGGAAACCGTTGGCGCGGTTTCGGCCACTAAGTTGAACAGAATTAGTCTGCCTTTCCCCTTCATATTTTGCAAGTCTTTTCTTCAATCGCACTCTCTTTGAAGTTCTGTATAGATGTAAAGTAATTTACAAATCTATACTTACACCTATTCAACAGGATTCATGTGCAATGTAAGCAATACTGCTAAAGGTATGCGCAACGGTTTCGTGTACGCAAACCATAATGGAATACGCTAACATGCTGTACTTGTATCCAAAGGAGAAAGCCATGCTTAAAAACTCCCCTTCACCAGATGGCGAGAACGTTGTTCTGCTATTTGAGAGTCTCTTACCCCCAATTTTTCGTGGAAAAGACTTAGATACGCTCACTGGAAAAATTCTTCAGTGGCGTACCATCCAAAATGCTCGTTCGCGAAGAGAGATTCCTGACGAATGCTTTGCAAAAGTAAGCCCTCGCAAAGTTATTGTTTTGCGTGACCCATTTTTAAAATGGCTTGCCGAGAACATCGCTACCTATGCTCGTGTATAGAAGTATGGCGCAAACAAAATTGCACCAAGTTTCCCCCGCCAACCTCAACGCCTACCTTTATGGAGAAAGACAATGGATAAAACATTCTGCCCCCCCTGTACACCAGAAGATGCCACGCAATCTCATGGCACACTGGATACCACCTCCTCCCACTCACAGCCTCATACAGAAGAAGGTGTGGAACATACAGACAAGGCTCCAAAAGCTCACAAGAGAAAGCGCTTTACCAAAGCTGAAACACGCGAGCACTTGGAGCTTATTACCAAGGCTGTAAAAGAGAATAAATCCTTAGCCGCGTTACGCCGTGATCTAAGCCTATCTGAAACAAAGTTATGCTCATACATTGCAGACCTTGCAGTTAACGGTTTGATTTCATTCGACAACTATAAAGAAAGTCTTTTTCCTGTAGGTGATATACAAAACGCTGTTGTGCAGCTTCTAGGTATCACAGACATGAAAAACACATTGCTTACAATAGAAGCTTCCGAAACGGGACTTCTGATTTCCATTGTTCCTTCTGACCATAACATTTAAATCATAAGCCCCCTAGTGAATCTAGGGGGCTTAATCTTGGAGTTCAATATGCACCACAACAGCTATCCTGTCGCACACAATCCCCAATACTCTAACATACCCACCCCCCGCACCATCACCTACGACCCTCTGATTGATTTACCTGACGGTTCTTTTCGATACCTTTCTGATATTAAGCAATGTAATGACATTACCAATACATTAAAGGCATATAAAAGAAACACTGAAGAGTATTCTGAACAAATAGATAGAGCATATATACAGTCAGATATATCTGCTCAGCCTATTTTTACATCAATCAATTCACGCATAGTCGATACAGAAATCCTCAAAAAAAATCTTTGTTCTTCAATAAGTAATGCTATAGCCGCTCTCACTTACAACACCGGAACAGATTTTCTAAGTGGACTGATTATGATACTAAGCCAAGTACTAACAGCTCTTCAGGGCAATATCAGGTTTAATATCAAAGATGATTGGCACGAATATCCATCATTGTACGTCATTGGAACGGCTCCTCCAGGATCGCGCAAAAGCCAAATTATTAGCAGACTATTAGTGCCTTTTGACAACTTTTCTACTACTCTAGCCGAAAATACACTTTCAGATGATGTCGGGAAAGAGCTCAAAAGACATTTGAAAACTGAAGTAAAAGAGCAAGTACGCCTCATCTTAAATACTAGCAAAAATAGTACTGACAGAGATATAGGCAATACCACCAATGAAAAACTTCTAGAACTTTCTAGGCAACGTGCTCAGCTCAATAATAGCATTTTATCAAGCCCCAAAATATTTACACTTGAGGACTGTACCTATCCTGGATTCATAGCAGCCTTAGAGAACAATGATGGACACATTGCTGTGACAAGTGCAGAAGGTGGCATTATCAGCGATCTGATCAAAGACTCTAAGATATTAGAATGTTTTAAAAGGGGTTACGGTTTTGAAAAAATCAGTCGTCGTACCAGCAGTAAGTATACACAGATAGCTTTCCCAAGCCTTCAGCTGCTTCTTTACGTACAGCCGTCTGAAACTCTCAGAATCTTAAACAATAACAAAATGCAAGAGCAAGGACTAACAGCTCGATTCATATTTTTACCTGAATATGTGTCCAAAGAACACACCCCACAGTATAGCAAGCTGGATTTGAATGAGTATAACAAAAAAATATACTTTCTTCTCGAACTCTTTCACTGCACTAAAGGAAATAGGAACATTCGTACTATTTATGCGAGTCCTCAAGCTGTCGCCGCACTAACAGATTTTGAAAGAGAGATTGGGAATATCTTACCACAAATGCCTGAAAAAAGTCATCCAGCATTACGGAAACTGCATGGCATAGTTGCGAGGCTAGCCCTAGCCTACCACTTTTGGCAAAACCCCTCCCCTCTCGAGAGTGAAATATCTGTATATTCCACTCAAATAGGTGTGGACATTGCGAGAGCCCTAATTCCACGACTCTATGAGGTCTACCACGAGTATGGCCTTGTGGCACAACCCATGGCTGAGAAAATCGTGAACTACATACTTTCCTTTGACAGCTTGCAACGGCAAGAGACTCTGACTAAAGACCTTGAGCTTAGTCATATCGCTAAAGGCATTCGTCAAAAAGCTGCCGAGGTGGAGAAGGGCCTTACCCACTTACACATACGCAATGCCTTATACCTATATCGCACTGCAAGTGGTAAATGTAAGGTTATACTTCATCGTAATTTTTTCCACCACTTTGATCCAATTTTGTACACACCGCATTATCAATCTCTTCGATAACAAGAGGTTAGAGCACGTATAAAAAAACAGTGATGTTTTTTTGGGCTCTTCATAAGCTTTTAAATAGCCTTTGGCATAACATTAAACAATGGCATAGCACTGAAGATAAAATTTCAGTGCTATGCCATGTATTTTTTACGTAGGTTGCAATAAAAATACCTATGCTTTACTGTAATCACAAATTTTAGCATTATTAGCTTCCATCAATACTGCGTTAATATAAAATATATGTTTACAAAAATATGTAGCACTATATGTAAGCAAATTCTACAGCGTACCTGCCAAACTTTTCCGCCACTATGTTATAGGCAAAATCTCACGTCCATACGGCCCTCATCATCTTGCACTCGCCCCGCACATCAAAGTTCTCCCCAACAGTATCAAACTAGGTATATGGTAATACCCTCTCTTATATATCTCTTTTACATATTTCATATAACACACAACAATGACGTGCCTTTATACACAGTATACAAGCCATACCCATAAGCAAAGGAGTTTACTTATGTCTAAGCCTATAACGTACACCAACAAGCACAATGGCCTGCCCATCAACACCAACGAAGAGAAAAAGGAAGGGGTCTATACGGACGTGGTGGATAGGCATCATGCGCATATGGAAGACATGGTGCTAAAGCATTCAAAGGTCATGCAGGTACGGTTTGACCTGCGGTATCCTCATGATGGCAGTGTCACTCCAGACAATAAGCATTTACAAGATTTCAACTATAACCTCACCCGTAAGTTGCATAGGGAAAAGCCCATAGGCGGTCACGCGGTAGACCCTAGAATTATCAATGTTAAGGAACAGCACGGTGACAATCAGCATCCGCATATTCACAACGTGTTACTGGTCAATGGCAATGCCAAACAAAACCCTTTGGGCGTGCTTAAGCAGGTTGAGAAGATGTGGGCTACTGCCATTAAGAGCGATGCCCCCGGCTTGGTGGACTACTGCGATAAAAACGGTGCCAACGGACTGATGGTCAACAGGAATAGCGATAACTTCCAAGAACAGCTTGAGGCTTGTTCGTATCAAGCTTCTTATTTGGCTAAGGAAAGGGGCAAAGAGCACAGGGCTAAAGGAACTTGGCTGGCAAGTGGGACTAGGATTCCTAAGTAGTTTGCTTATAGGGCATCTGAAAGCATTGAAAATGATAGAGGTATTGCCTCTTAACAACACGTCCCCTGTTATTGCGAGAATCAAGGAAATTTGAGTGCCTCGTTTGCCTTGATTTTAGGGTTTTTAGCCGTGGAGAGGAAATCCCAAATAGGGCCTCTTTCCTCGACGTTTCAGGTGTCTTGATTTTGGCTACTGCCCACCACCAATAGAATCCCCTTGCCTCCTACACAAAACTGCCTAAAACACACGCTGAAAGCCCCCATACACAGACCTCACAGAAGGCCATTTGCATCCACAGGGCATTATCCCACTTAAAGCGCCAACAGCCTACATCCCTATCCACAAAGACACGCATTGCATTGCCGGAGCACAAGCCTTCCATTTCCGCAAATCATTTTTTAAATGCGCGACACTATTATATGAGAGGATACAGCAGTCTCAATTGTAACAACCCTAAACCTTAGGATATTTCCATGAACAAAGAACCACCATACGTGCCCTCACCCTATGAAGTCAGCGATGCGGAAATGCTCAACTACCTCCATCGTGCCCAAGACAATGGAACCGACGCATTTCTTGAAGCTCTAGCCACGGTAGCCAAAGCTAAAGGCATGGAAAGCATTGCCCAGAAGGGTGAGCTCAGCAGAGGCAGTCTTTATCGCGCGCTCAAAGCCGGAGCAAATCCCCGTTTTGAAACCATAGACAAGGTACTGTCGTCCCTTGGCATTACCATGCAATTAACCTTAACCACGGAGGAAAAGTTATGAGCTTTCCACAACAACGAAACCATATGCACTCCAGCATATCGTTTTCGGTCAAGGAAGTGCCTACCAAGCAAAATGGGCTTGTGGGCATTGTTGAAGGCACCGTTTCTGATGGAAACGAGACAATCACAGACTTTGGTGTCGCTGATGCCACATCCAGTAATTCCACTCAGCCTGGAGATATTTTGGACAAGGCAAAGGAAAACGTTACCGATATTCTTTTGCAAAGAGAACAATCTGTAGCTCCCACACCCGCACAACGCCAATCATTCCCCTCTTCTACGAGGCAAGATAAGGCCAAGAGCAATGGCGGCGGCACCAAGCCTGCTTCGGATAAGCAGATAGAGATGATTATAAGTAAATGCAAGAAGTTAAGGCATAATCCTGATGACATATGCCAAGAATTCTGCGGTAAGCCTCTGGATAAACTGCGCGGACAAGATGCGCATGAAATTATTCAAAAACTTCTACACTAACCATACGCCGTATAAGCATTATTTGGCATAGTCGACATAGAGTAGCGAGCCGGATGAAATGTTGTCTGGCTTGCTACTTGAGCCCCAGCTCTCACAATAACCTTAACATACAAGGAGCGTTAGATGAATACGAACACCCATACCCCCACTTTGAATGCAACAGAAAATTGCACCCCAGCGACTACAGTCCATCCCAACAAAGATGCGTTTTCCTGTAGCGAAGATTTACACACCTTTCCCACAGAAGAAAATGGCTTCACTGCCATTGTAAGGACCGTAATACGATTTGGCGGCAATGAGGTGTCTTCCCTTGGCGTATGCTCGGCTGCCACCGAGCAAGGCAATAAAGACCCCAACCACCTCATTTACCAAGCCATGCTACAAGCATCCACAAATATAGATACACTGCTTAGTGAAGGGGCATCCGCCAAGAAGAAAATGATGGGTGCTGCTAAGTCTGGCTTGACCTTCGGGTAGGCCTCATCAGAGAGTCCTTAGCCCTGCCACATAAACAAGAGCCTAAGTAATGCATTAAACATTACTTAGGCTCTATCAAAATGAGGTATGGGTCAGTTTCACGGCCTCAGTAGAATACTCTTCAACAAGGCCAATATACTCTTTTACACTTCTCAGTGGCGCGTATTTGCGGCCTCTCAGGAAGAGTTTTACGCATGTAAACCCTTCACGGCCTTATTGAGGCAGAAGCCTGTACCCAAGTACAAAGGTAGTCTCCACATACGCCTCGCCACCTTCATGGTAATAGTATTCATCTTGGTAGCTTATCTCCATCTTCTTGCCTGCGTGATTTGCCATTTCGTCACAAAAGTCACTCCAACAAGTCAGATAACGCTCTTGCCCCAAAGAATCCTTAAACATAAAAGCCCCTCCGTCCGGTGCATTCTCATCTTCGCCGATGAAAACAACCTCATCCGTCTCCTCCGGGGCTGAGTACGGCTTAGCGATGGAAGCGAAGTATGTATTTCCCTTAGGGTTTGCCATATACGCCACCAGCAAATCAGCTCTCTTGGTGGGAGGGGAAGATCGCAAAGCGTTCTCGCGCCACATGAAAACGTCGTTGCCGTCCTTACGCCTAAAACTCAGACAAGAGTAATCATCTAAATTATTAGCATACAGAGGGCCGCAGACCCCACCCTCTATCTCATACCCCAAAAACTCAAGCTCCTCTTCCTTGAAACCACTGTCTACCGAAGCCGCCTGATTTGCAGAAATATAGAAGCCTGTAAAGAATACATTGTTTCCGCAGAAATAACTTGTGTCCTCGCCGCTTAGCTCTATGCCATTGGCTACAGGCTGTACTGTAACTATAGCTTCAGGCGCAACAGGATTTGTACATATCAAAGAAGCCCCTTGGGTGATGCATGTTCCTGAATATGAACACATATTCCCATTGGACTCCCTAAAGGTTTCAGCCGTGAGTGTAAACACCCCCTGCGCACCTTGCACAGGGCTTATGGCAGCGTCACCGCCATAGCCTTCTGCGTTGAAAGTGTATTTCCCAGCTTGGACGGCGAAAGCGTGGGCAGATGTGGAGGGCAAAAGAAGCACAGTCAAGAGAAGCAAAAACAACTTTAATCTCATAGCGTTACTCCAAGTATAGATGACAAACGAATACATATTAGTCACGAAATTCTTCACCGTATCAAGATAAGCATTTTCTGCCAAGAAATCTAGCCCCATCGCAACTTATAGCGATGTTAGCATGGTATTCTAATCCACCTCCACTACATGTAATTTCAATTTATCCAGAGAGATACCTGTAATTTTAACGAGATATTGATACAGTTCCTTGGGCAAACCACCGTCATCATTCAAAACAAAGCACGGCGAGCTGGTTTCAAGTTCAAATATTGTTGATGGATTACACTCCAGCCGAACAACATAAAACCCCACATCACTTATGAAGCGCACATGGAGTTCCTGCATTTTTTGCGGGTAAATATTCATAGCTAGCTCTTTACTTTCTTTACATTAAATAAAAGGAAGCAAACGCAAGAGCCCCACGCCCAAATCCCACACAGCGGTGAAGATGGACATGGCTAAGAAGTAAAACATACCCAAAAACGAGCATAAGCTATCAAGAGGATTAAAGATAAATGCAATAACCGCACCTGCCACCGTGCCTACTGCGGCTAAAGGAATTTCCACTGCGAGCATAAGTACATTGGGAATAAGATCCAAAAGACAGAAAATGCTGATAGACGTATCACTATCAAGTATATACGCTATCTTATTCACCAATTTCTGTGGCAAATTAAGTATCCACGAAGCGCCATACACCAGCATGGACGGCGCGTCCAAGCCCGTACTCATGAGCGACACGCTATTTGTCCTGTAAGAATAACGAAATATAGAATAAGGGTACACATAGCACCCCATGCGATACGCGGCGTTGAGTGACTCTAGGCTTTCAGCATTGCCAAAAGTTAGCAATTTTATAATGCCATTATCATGCTCACTTAAGTACGGTTTATCTTTCCATCTGTCAGAAACGGTGTGGTTTGACCACGTTATCAACACAACATCTTTAAATGCAGAATCGTATTTTTGTGGTGTGATATGCTGTTCTTCAATAATGTGACTGCGCGTCATCCATTCCACAGGCGATGTCAGTGCGAGATACAGAGCCCCCGTTCCCTTAGTTATACCGCCCACCACACTTGCTTGCGTCGGAAAGGCCATAAATAAGCAGGCTGAACAAATCACCATCACAGCGCAAATTTTCTTACATAATAACTTCATAACTCACCCCTTGGTAAAATGATTTCCCCTTGCAATATTCACTCATAGTCGAAGTTAGCGGACGCAAAAATGCCCACAAAAACCAACGCAACAGTGCTCCACGCATTACATAGGGAACTTCACTCATAGTCGATGTTTAAGCGTGTGTCAAACGGATAGAATAGTTTTTAGGAGTACCCTATGCCCAAAAACTATTCACAAGAAGAATTAGAACTTTTACAGCAAGTTGGCGATATTTTACGCAGTCACAGAACGCGCTGTGGCATGACACAAGAACGCGCGGCGGAGCTGGCCAGCATCAACGTCACCTATTTGAGCGACGTTGAGCGTGGTAAAAGGAATGTAAGTTTGCTGAATTTGGCGAGATTGGCAGAAGCCTATGGTCTACAGCTAGGGGAGGTATTGCAAAAAAACATCCTCAAAAGCGTAAACACGTACTCTAAGCACTAGTCAACTTGTCAAAAATGCTTAACTTATAAACACAAGAGGACACAATTTAGTGAAAGATTTCACTCTATACATTTTTCAGTAAATATGCTCTACTTTGCGGCGGAGGAATTATGGCTACAGCATCACAAATGACTGCACTTATCAGAGCATTTAAAGAAAATGACGATGAGCAGTTTTTAAGCACAGCAATTCAGCTTGCCGCCCATGAGGCAAAATTAGGACGTAGCGGCGTTGCCACGGAGCTACGCCAGCTTATTGATGCCATAAAAAAGCAAAAGACCTCTAGCAATGTAATTGCCTTTAAGAACTCTGATTTTGTTGAAATTGGAGGCCTTGCCATCGTATCTCGCCCTGAAGAGCGCCTTGCTGAAATAACGCTTCCTCAAAGTTTACATGATTGCCTAGCCAAAGTTTTACTTGAGTACCGCAACAAAGAAAAACTACAAAAACACGGCCTTGCCCCCCGAAGAAAGGTATTGCTTGCTGGCCCTCCTGGTACTGGAAAAACCATGACAGCACGCATTCTTGCCGGCGAATTACACCTTCCTTTGCTTACAATCACCATGGACAAACTTGTCACCAAGTACATGGGAGAAACCAGTGCAAAGTTGCGCCAAATTTTCTCTTATATGGTAAAACAGCAAGGCGTATATCTTTTCGATGAATTTGACGCCATTGGCGGCGAACGCAGTCGTGATAATGACGTGGGAGAAATGCGCCGCGTCTTAAACTCTTTCCTACAATTGCTTGAGCAAGACAACTCAGCAAGTATTGTAATTGCGGCTACCAATGAAGTCGCCATCCTAGACAACGCGCTATTTAGGCGATTTGACGATATTCTTTATTATGAGCTGCCTGAGAACGACTCTATCGTCAGCTTACTGAAAAATAGGCTCTATAATTTTTTACACCTCGCAGACAACACATTTGAATGGAAACCCTTGATTGATGCCGCCTCAGGCTTAAGTCATGCTGAAATTTCCGAGGCAAGCACAGATGCCATAAAGAACGCCATCTTGCACGACAAAGAATCAGTCACTACGGATGACGTGCGCTCCGCTCTATTGGCCCGCCACGCTAAATACAAGTTCAAGAGAGCCTAATGAGTCAGTATCCACATATCTTTGTCACTACACCGCCGAAGACTTTACCATGTAAAGGAAGCGGTTTTGGCTCTATAAAAACGCCTCGGCGAAACAAAACTATCCATGCCGACATGCTAAAAGCGGCTTTTGACCACGCGTGGGACCAAAATACTTCTCAAACAGTAGCACAGAGTGTGGTATCGATTCCAACCAAAGAAGGTATGTATTTAGAGGTAAGGGGAGCTTTAGGCCACGACCTTGCAACTGAGCGCCTTGGTAACCTAAGCGATGGTTGTAAGTTGCTTAGCGTCAATACTATCACAGAAAATGAAAAAGAGCTTACCACCGCCACGCTTTTCGTTCCAGATAAAGGACGCACAAAGCTTCTTGACAAGATAGAGAAGTACAAAACAGGTTTTACCAAGTCTGGCAACCCGCAACACAACGACCTCATGTCTAGCATTGAAGAAATGTCTATTGCAGTAATGCAAAGTTTTTGGACAGACTCCCCTGCAGACATCCCCACCCAAGACCCCACTTGGTGCGAAATTTGGCTCATTGATGACCAAAACGAAACTGCATTCACGCATTTCAAAGAAAAAGCAAGCGCTTTAGAAATTGAACACAGTGATGCAGCACTACACTTTCCAGAACGCACCGTAGCTTTAGCCAAAATCAATCAGGAAACCTTTCATACATTATTGCATTATTCTCCTGATATTGCAGAGTGCCGCCTTTTCCGTGAATCTTCGGAATTCTTTACAGATTTACAAGCGTATGAGCAAAGAGCATGGACAGACAATTTGCTCCAAAACACCACATTTAACGACGATGCTAAAGTTTCTGTATGCATCTTGGATACCGGCATTAACAATGGGCACCCCTTACTCAAGCCGGTACTAAAAGATACAGATATGCACACCACCTTTGAAGACGAAGGCGTAGCCGATAATAACGGTCACGGCACTAATATGGCCGGTGTTGCAACATATGGCGACCTTACGGGAGCTTTGGCCAACTCCAACCCTATTCAAATTTCACACTGTCTTGAATCATGCAAAGTACGCCCCAAGGATGATGACTTACCTCCAGACCTATACGGCATTGTCACCACTAATGCCATTACACAAGCGCAAGCACAAGCACCAGACAGAAAAAGACAAGTTTGTATGGCAGTCAGTGCCCCCTCACCCTTTTCTGAAAAAGGCGAACCTACCTCTTGGTCTGCCGCAATAGATAATCTCGCGGCTGGCATTACTAACGAGAAAAAGCATCTTATCATTATAAGCGCCGGCAATACCCCCCGCGACGAATGGCATTTATATCCCCATTCAAACAAAACCCATGCTGTAGAAGACCCTGCACAAGCTTGGAACGCGCTTACAGTGGGTGCTTATACAAATTTTACAAATACGGACGAAATCACAGCCCTAGCCCCTCAAGGAGGGCTCTCCCCTTTCAGCCGCACATCAACCCTTTGGGCACCCAAATGGCCTTCAAAGCCAGATGTAGTTTTTGAAGGTGGTAATGCTACACACGATGGCTTCACCCATGAAGCTTTAAGCGTGCTTACTACATCAAAGGACATACAGCGCCGCCTGTTCACCAACTTCACTGCTACCAGCGCCGCCACAGCAGAGGCCGCATGGTTTGCTGCTCAAGTGCAAGTAGCATATCCTAATGCGTGGCCAGAAACGGTACGCGCACTTATGGTGCACTCCGCCACATGGACTGAAGCCATGATGGTAGAGTTTGCACCGAATAAGAAAAAGACAGAACTTACGACTCTTAAAGACATTTGTGGCTATGGCGTCCCTAGTCTTGAACGAGCTTTATACTGTCAAAATAGTACACTAACACTTGTGGCGGAACAGGAAATACAACCTTATTTCAATGAAGCTACACAAGAAAAAAGCATGCATATGCACCTTTATGACCTGCCTTGGCCTAAAGAAGCTTTACAAGATCTTGGCGAAACGCATGTCACCATGCGCGTGACCCTTTCTTATTTTATTGAACCGGGGCCAGGTCAGCGCGGATGGAAGGATAAGTATCGCTATACCTCTCACGGCTTACGCTTTGACGTAAAAGGGGCTACTGAAACAGCTAAACAGTTTGAAAATCGCATTTCTCACATGATCAAAGCTGAAGACAGCGAAAAACAAACAACTCCAGACACAAGCTCACGCTGGACTATTGGTAAAAATAGCCAAAGCAGCGGCTCCATCCACTCTGATTTTTGGGAAGGAACAGCCGCAGACCTTGCCACCTGCAACCAAATTGCCGTTTATCCTGTTGTGGGCTGGTGGCGTAAACGCACTCACCTAAAAAAACTCAAGAGCAAGGCACGCTATAGCCTTGTGGTATCTTTGCATACTGAGGCGCAAGACGTTGATATTTATACACCTATCGCCACTCAAATTCAAACCACACTCCACACAGCAATCCCTGCATCATAAGAGCAGAATATAAAAATCGTACTTTGAAAATATTTTTTTCATTTTCCGTTGACAAATAGCACCGCATGCCCTATCTTCAACTCACGGGACAAATCGTACTCGAAGAACATTTTAAAAGGAAAATGAAAATGAAAAAAAACACTACCCTTTCAAATGCAGCAGAAACCATCATCACTGGCGCACAAGTAAACACCTACAGTACAGAAAAAAAAGAAGACTACTCTGAAAAAGCCTTCGTAATACGCGGACAATCCATTACTAAGCTAGGATATTTAAACAGTGAGCATATTGCAGAATGCTACACACAATCTCAAAACACTTTAGCCCAACAAAGACTTAAAGAAGGCGATGTGCTCATCATGGCCCGCGGAACAGATATGCGCGCAGGTTATGTATCAAAAGAAATAGCAGACCTTGATTGTATTGTTTCTGCTAACTTCATTGTTATCCGTCCACTAGGCTCTATGTTAAAAAGTGAATACTTGGTAGCTTACCTTAATTCTCCTGATGGCATCCAGCTACTTAGCCAAGAGACTCGCGGATCTGCACTTCCTAGTATTCCACGTAGCGCCATTTGTAACTTTGAAATTCCTCTTCCTTCCTTGGAAGTACAAGAGCAAATCGCAACTTTGTTTCATGCACGCAATGAAGCATATATAGCTACTCAAAACCTTGCTGAACAACAATATACAACAGTGACTGCCCAAATTGAAAAACTCATAGTAGGAGAAAACCATGCTTAACTCGCCTGTAAACGACCCCATAAAGGAATATAGCTTCTTAATAATAGGCTTTCATCGGAAATGCCGAGATCGAATAAGCATTGAACACTTCATAGAGCACTTCACCCTTACGGCATTGTGCCAAAAGGAATTTGAAGAAGATATGGAAAATCTCCGTGCTATGGGAAAAGAGAGCCAAGCGCAAGAATTCATAAAAATATGTAAAGAACTCACCAAAACAATTTCTCATGAATGGGTAGCAAGCTTACATTTTTCAAAAGACGCTCAAGTCATTGGTGAAAGTATAGAGCTGTTAAGCAAACTTAAACTAACTGACAATCTAGCAGCATCCATACGAAAAGCTCTTGAGATAAGCAACATTAACAAAGATGCCATCTCAACAGAAAGTGAAGCTTACTTGTTTAAGTCACTCATAAAAAATAGTGAGAAAAAAACTATAGCGTTCCCTGCTGCAGGAATGGCTACTACGGCAAGTCAACTTGAGGCACAAGAGTACCAATTGCAGGAGGTAAATCATGCAATATATGCTCTCTCCGCAGCATGTTTGTACCTTGAAAGAAAAGAAGTGAATTTCTACTGCAGTAATAGCTTACAAGATGCAAGCTTTATAGCACATAAGGCAGATATCGTCATAACTGTGCCTCCCATGGGCTATAAACTCACGCAAGCCAATGCGCATCTTGGCTTCCCTACTCTCGTGCAAGGCTCCGTGCCAACATCCGGTGGAGACAGTTTATGGATACAGCTTACACTTGCTTGCCAAAATGACACTGGAAAGGGATACATCATGCTCCCTTCAAGCTGTCTTTCTCGTGGCGGCTACGACGCTCAAGTACGAGAGTGCTTACTTAACCATGACCTTGTAGAAGCAGTTATAGCACTTCCCCCAAAACTACTGGCCTTTACAGCTATAGCCCCTTCTCTGCTCATTATGAATAAGGCTCGCCCCAAAGGTGCTCCCATACACTTTATTGATGCAACAGAAATAGGACGCCAAGAGCGAAAGCAAACCATACTTTCTAAAGCCGATTGCGAGCTCATTTATCAGCTTGTACAAGGAAACGAACCTAATGACCCTCGTTTTACCGCAAAAACTTTACCTGAAATTCGTAAAATTTCCGGTAATAAAGGCAATATTCTATCTGTATCACAATTTATAAAAAAAAGTGTGACTATTCAACGCCTTGACCTTTCTGAAGAGCAAGGAAAATTACAAAAAGCTCATGAGGAATTTTCGATAGCACAACAGCATTTAACATCTGTCCTCAATAAAATTTAAAATAGGAGTAAATATGGCAACACAAGAATTTAAAGCTAAATCCAACTGTGACAAAACACTAAAGATACGTTTTACTCCAAATCATTCTCAAATAGTTACAGCAGATGGTAATATTTCGACCATTTATAAATTCCCTGACCTTCATTGCGCAGATACAGAAGAAAGAGTTCAGAGAAAAGAAAATGGCTATGTAAACATACACAGTCCCAACATTGTCTATAGCTGCCCTGAATTAGATAAGCTCATGCAAGAGTATAATAGTTTAATAAAATAAACAGAGTAAGGCAGGCACAGCCTGCCTTACTCTTGAAAATACTTATAAAAAACATTTTGCTGCAAACAGTTTTTTTGCTATTGCTCCCCCAACTATTCTGTAGACAAAAAGAGAGCAAAAACATACATAACTATTTGAATTTACACTTTGCACAATTTAATTTGTCCATTGTTTACTTGGGGGAGCAATATCCTTCCACAGCAAATACACCCTACAGAGGCCTCATGTAAGGAACTGGGGAAGTATTACAACAAAGATAAACACTACACAAATCTTAGAGGCAGTACTTTTCTGCAAAGTATAGTACAAATTTTGCCCATGAAACGGTGTATTTTCCAAGGGGCGAGACCGCCCCAATGATTTAATGTGTAAAGTACTATGCTTTGACCTCGAACCTGGAAGAATGTTCGTTCATATTTTCCAATAAAGTTGAAGCGTCCCGATACGGACCGAAAAAGCCTCTGTTTACTTGAATTTTTAGATTTTCAACAGATTCTGTAAGTTCTTCCAATACACGTGCAAGGCTACTCATCTACAGCTCCTTTTAACAATTCAACCGCCTTTTCTTCATCCTTTTCAATAGCAATTTCTACAGCTTTTTTAGCAAGCTCTAAGAGCTCTGCTGATTGCTTACGCAAAGCAAAAGATTTTTGTAAATTTTTTGCAATTTCTTTTTGTTTATCCATATCAAGAATAGGAATAATAACATTTTCTATTTCAGACGGTTTCCAATGTTTGATGATTGAACCTCCAGAGTCTCTTTCAGCTTGCATTTGAACAATTTTAGAATTTAATACAAGGGTAAGATAATCAGGCAGCACTTCATTTGTATTTTTTATTGAAAGATGCAATATTGCACCTGAAGTTATACTTTGCATATCATGCTGAACCTTATAAGCAATTCCAACACTACCATCTTTAGAAAGCAAAATTGTATCTTTTTTAAGATACAACCCTGAAATATTAGACGCTGTATTTATTGGAATTTTTATTTCTGGATCTGTTATTTCAAATTTAGATAAATTGCTTACTCGGATAAAGGGTACCCCTTCATCCTGATAATGATCTGAGCCTGGCTCTATTGATTTTTTAATATCAACAATATCACCAAGTTTCTTTCGGTTGCTATAATCGATTTTACTAAGTAGTTCTTCATACTTAGGCTGATAATACTCACTATCCAGACGCCCACTTATACCAAAAGAAGACTTAAAGCTTTTTATAGCAATACAACTTAAATTTTCGGTATAATTAGTGATATTTAAGTATGACAATAAAAGTTCTTCAGATTTTGAATACATTTTTTTTGCATTAGTCAAATATTCATCATATCTATCGCAAATACTTTGTAATAGGTTTTGAATTTTTTGCGAAAAAATTGGAACATAAATATTCCTTACTGAATTCTTATCTAAACTTAATGGGACTGTTCCATTAATATGTCTATCAATAATAAGTTTCCCAAATGCTGTATTCAAATATAACCAAAGAACCTTATTGCATATGCGAGAATTATCTTTAAGTTTCAACAAAAACAAGTTCAACCCCAAAGAAACAGGCATATTAAGTTTGGGCATTAAATATGTACGTCCTGGGCTTCCAATTTTATTAATGAGCACTTCACCACCAAAAAGTTGACTTTTTGAAAGAAAATCATAAGCCGCCTTTGTAACATATTTAACATTTTGTTTATAATTTTTTGTTTCTAAATCTGTGCTCCTTACCATATAGGCATAGTTCGGTTCATCTAATAGTTCAAAAACATCTGCTATTGACTCATAACTTCCGTTGGCGTGAAAATCAGTGAGAATAGCAAGTTCATTCTTTAATTGTGTGTGTTGTGCACGTTTGATTTCTTCATAAGATTTAATATATTTTTTCATAAAAAATTCAGAATCAATTCTGAATTTAAAATTATCTAAAAGCATAGAGCTAAACCTCATTTCTACCACTTCTAGCCCGCCCATTAAAGCTTTATATTTTGTTTCATCAAAAGCTTTCTCAGACGGGCTTAGGGAAAAAAACTTAGTTTTTCCTTTTTAGCAAATTCTATAAAGGCTTCTGCTATGCCATCACTTGTAAGTCCTTCATGGTTATACAAGTCATGCTTAACAATAAGGTGTCCGTGCTTATCTAGAATCGGTAAACCTGTTGTACTGTCTAGCACATACATTTTATCACCTGAACTATCTTTGCCTGTTTCCCGCATGGTAGCAAAAAAGATATTATAATCATCAAGTCTGGGGCATTTTTCAGCGTCCCATTTTTGTACAAAGAGCACACTTGTTTTTGTGCCGGTATGGGGTTTAAAGGTGTTTCCATGTAAACCGACAACAGCTAAAATTCTGCAATTTTCAGCTATATAATCCCGAATTTGTTTGTCGCTTGAATTATTAAATCTACCTTGTGGCAAAACTATTGCCATTCTGCCGCCGGGCTTTAAAAAGTTAAGATTACGCTCAATAAACAAAATATCTCTGCCAATTTTTGTTTGCCATTTACCTTTTGTATTTTTTCCTAATTCATAGCGAGATATGATTTGATTTTCTTTTATATCGCCCGCAAAAGGTGGATTAGCCATAAGCAAATCAAATTCAAAATTTTTGTAATCTTTCGCCCCTTTAGGTCTCAAATTTTTTAGTTTTTTAAAGCCTTGATTATAGGTGTCGTTCCATGTTTCCTGTTTTGTAACTTCGTCCCAACGTGAATAATCAAGTGTGTTTAAGTGAAGTACATTTGTTTGTCCGTCACCCGCAATAAGATTAAGTGTCCGAGCGACACGCACAGCTCGTTCATCAAAGTCAATGGCAAAAACATTGTTTTGCACAAATTTTACTTCATCGTTACTACGTTTTTCTGCCGTAAAATTATCGCCTGTATCAAGCCCTTTTCTTTTGCGAATTTCACGCCATACATGAAAAATAGAGTGAACTGTAAAACCTGCGCTGCCTGCAGCTGTGTCAATAATATATTCACTTTCTTGTGGGTTCATCATTTTTACACACATGTCAATAACATAGCGTGGTGTAAAATATTGCCCTTTCTCGCCCTTGCTTGATTTACTCATTAAATATTCAAAAGCATCATCAACAACATCAAGGTTAGAATTAAAAAGCTTTACGTTTTGAAGAGAAGCAACGCAAATGGATAAATGTGATGGGGAAAGAGCTATTTGACTATCGCTACTAAACACGCCTTCCCATTTTGTTTTAGCGTCGTCAAAAATTTCTGTAATTTTTTGTTTTAATTCAAAGTCGGTGCAACCGCTATTGCGAAAACGTAAATATGCGCTTGTATCTTGAGCTGTAATAAGTTCATCGTAGAGCTTTGCAAAAATAAGCTTAAATACTTCTTCAAAAACATCAACACCTGCATTTGCCAAAACTTCATCTTCAATCTCAAGAATAAGGTCTTTTAAAGATTTTCTTTCTTTTTGGAGTTTATCAATATTTTTTAAGTCTTCATATGTAAAGCGCTCATTAATAATGTCAGAAAGTTTTTGATTCGCACTCGGAATATCTGTTATATCTTCAAAGTAATTTGGGTCTTTACGATTATAATAAGAAATTTGGTTGCCATTAGTCCAAACACCAATAGGAGCACCTGTAGCGTTGCAATAGGATTTCAACTGTTCTTTGCCATCACTAAGTTTCGGTTTTTTGAGTTCAACAATTATATAGGGAACAGTTGGACGGTCTTTATCCCAAATTACAATATCAGCACGTTTGACTTCAGTACCAAAGTGGATTGGGCTTTCAAGACTTAATCTTGAAGCTGGATATTTATAGCTATGGATAAGCTTATAGATGAATAGCTGACGAACTGCTTCTTCGGGTGTGAGGCGTAAATCTTTATCACGAATAAGGCACTTTACGTATGGCGTGTCTACCTCTCTGACTTTTTTCTGGAAAATTTTTTTTTCGAGAATTTGGATTTCGCTATCAGAAAATTGAGTATCATTATAATTTGTATTTTTAAATATATGCTCTAAAATCATTGCTTGTTCTCTTTAGTTTTTTAGTTTTAATGTTTCATTTTATCAAAATATGTATCTCTTCAGAGGGATAGTATCAAAATTGTTCTAAGAAATGCAAGCAAAACATATACCCCCTTAGAGATAGATAGCAACCTCTTAGTGCACTTGTAAATCAAATAATTTCAGCTATATACTACTATCTTGAAATAAACAAAAACACTCCCCCGCTTGCTCAACGCAGGCAGGGGGATTTCATTTTCAAGGAGTACACATATGTACGAATACCAATCACAAGACACCACCGCGCTGGCAAAGGCCTTGCTTGCGGTGCAAAAACAACTCTTACCAGCGCTAAAAGACGCCGCCAACCCTTTCACCAAGAGCAATTATGCCACGCTCAACTCTGTCATGGAGGCGTGCCGTGAAGCTTTACACGCCAATCACATTTGGATGACGCAGCTCCCCATGCCCACGCCGGCGCATATGGGGGACGGGCATATGGGCCTTATGACCAAGCTCACCCACACATCATCAGGCCAGTGGCAGTCTTCGCTTATGGTGGTACCGCTACCCAAAAAGGATCCGCAAGGCATGGGCTCAGCCATGACCTACGCCCGTCGGTACGCTTTATGCGCCATGCTGGGCATTGTTACCGAAGATGATGATGGACAAAGTGCGATTTTGGGGGCAAAAACGGCGTCCAAAAGGGCTTCACCCCCAAAACAGACCGTAAACACATCTCTCGCTAACGAAGCACTTTATGGCAATACACAACCCAAAAACAATCAAAATACACCCTCAAATCAAGCCATACCGCGCCATGATTTCAGCCATCTGCCACGTATTGATGGAATTCGTTATGAGCACGTCACAGCCTCCGATGGACGCCCCTGTGTAGTGGCTGTGGGCAGTACGCAAGTTCAAAAGGACTTACTCAAAGAGGCTGGATTTGTCTGGAATCCGCAACGCAAAATGTGGTGGCGTTATGCTCATAGCGCCTAAGTAAAAACGTAAAACACAAAGACCGTCCCTCTCGTTTCAGAGAAAGGCGAACTTTATCTTTATACCCAAAAATAAGTAAGGAGAAAACTATGGGATATTATTCAGAAGTAGGCCTATGTCTCAACAAAGCCTCACATGACAAAATGTTGGCATGCCTCAAAGAACAAAACGAGGATATCCAGTCAGAAATTCAAGAATTACTGCTCGATGCAGAAAGATACCAAGCCCATGACAAGGATAATCAAGAAACTACACTGTATCATTGGTCATGGCTTAAATGGTATACCTCTTATAATGAGGTGAAATTTATGGAAGACTTTTTGAAAAGTCTCACCGATGATGACGACAGCCCTCTGCAGTACCGCTTTGTGCGCATAGGTGAAGAGTATGAGGACATTGAAGTGCACGGTTCCTATTACGAAAACCCCTTCGAGATGGACTTAGGCCGTGGGGTATACATCAGCGACCAGCATAAACCCATTCCCAAGGTTTCTCAAAGCCCCGAAAACTAAGCCCTACAGATAGTAAAAATGGAGTATATAACAATGGATACAATTATCAGCCAAACCCGATTTGACGCCGGCACCATCTTTAGCGGAAAAGCCAGCGGCACCATGATTACCGGCTTTGATGCCCCCAGTGACTACACACCTGTCATGGAATCTTCCTACCAATTTCACGAAAGTAGCCGTGATATTATCGTGTGGTTTCTCATGGAAAACGCCGACCCTTTATACGTCTATGGTCCCGTAGGTTGTGGAAAATCCAGCCTTATACGCCAATTATCCGCAAGGTTGAACTACCCCGTATTTGAAATCAACGGGCATGAGCGTATGGAAATGGCAGACCTTATAGGCCATCTTTCCGTACAAGAAGGCTCCATGCGTTTTGAGTACGGGCCATTAGCCAAGGCCATGAAAATGGGCGGGCTCTTTCTCTTCAATGAAATTGACCTCTGCTCACCCTCCACCTTGGCAGGGCTGAACACCATTTTAGATGGCGCCCCTCTGTGTATAGCGGAAAATGGCGGTGAACTTATTACACCGCACCCACTATTCCGCTTTGTGGCTACTGCCAACACCAATGGCAGCGGTGATGACACAGGGCTCTACCAAGGCACGCAAAGACAAAACTTGGCCTGGCTTGATAGATTTATGCTGTGCGAACTGGGTTACCCTTCTGAAGAGGTAGAGAAAGACCTCTTATGCGCCCATTATGCTTCGCTTCCGCAGGAAATTGCGTACAAAATGGTGGATTATGCCAGAGAAGTGCGCAAGTTGTTTATGGGTGAAAATAGTCATAGCAATTTCAGCTCGCAAATTGAAGTGACCTTTTCCACCCGAACCTTGCTTCGTTGGGCAGAACTTACTTTGCGCTTTCAGCCCTTGGCCCATCAGGGTATTCAACCTATCACCTACGCTTTGGATAGAGCTCTTGGCTACAGAGCTTCACGCGAAACACGAGCTCTACTGCACGAATTGGCACAGCGCATATTCCCCCAACAACACGCACAAACGCACAACGCACAATACCTTACTCCTAACTCTAAACCACACGATTCCCACGATGCCACCCATTGGGAGCATCGTGTGGGGAGATTGGTTGCGGCAGATTTAACCAAGGTAAGCCCTTTGCCTCTGGTCGCTTTGGTGAAATCAAGCTCCAGCGGAGGTAAATTCTGGAAGGCAGAATTACAAACAGAAGGCGTACTCATTACCTGGGGCAAGCTTGGTACCAGTGGGCAAACCATGTCCCTCCCACGGGCACGATGCTCGCACGATGATCCAGCCTTGGAGCTCACGGCCCGTGTAAAGAGCAAACTCAAAGGCGGCTACCTCTTGGACGCCACAAACACAAAAATATAAGGAGAACATATGAATACACAAAATCATCATCACCAAGGGAACACCCCACACCCCGCAGAAATGCGCGTTTTAGACAGCTTATTAGCCCTAAATCTCGACGTTTCATTGTGGTCTGCGCGAAAGAAGTTAACTTTGGAAGATTTCGGCAATGTGGAGCTTCCACCTGACGATTTAGCCACCCTCGGAAGCAAGCGCATTGCTCCGCCCGAGAGTCTGCGTATTTTTGGTACGCTTAAAGCACGAGCCTTCAATTACCTTGATAGGCATGGCGTGCGCTTCATGTCCGGCTGGGCCATTCCCGAAGAAAAGGCCGCTGACATTATGCGTGAGCTCATGGGCATACGCGATGAATTCATGGTAGCTAAGGAGCAATTCCTCGTAGAATACCATAAAACCATTGAGGATTGGATTGCCAAACACAAAGAATGGGGCGCTATCATAGCCTCTTCTGTGGTTAGCCCCGATTACGTGCGGGCGCGTATGGATTTCAAATGGCAAATGTACAAAGTGGCGCCACTCATGCAGCATAGCGATAATAACGCCCTTATGCACGCAGGCCTAACCGAAGAAGTAGAAAATCTTGGGAACACGCTTTTCCATGAAATCAGCCGCACCGCCAATGATATTTGGAACCGCGTTTACGCCGGTAAAACAGAGGTGACGCATAAAGCCCTGTCACCGCTGAAAACCTTACACAACAAACTTATGGGGCTCAGTTTTGTAGAACCCCATGTGGCACCCGTGGGTGATATCATTAACACGGCCTTGCAACATATGCCCAAACGCGGCCCCATCTTAGGTGATAAACTTCTAACCTTACAAGGCCTTGTGTGTTTGTTACGCGATACAGAAGCCCTGCTGAATCATGCACAATTGCGCATACAAGGCACAGAAGATGCCAGCCTTTTGAATGCACTTTTACAACATTCACAACCAATTATTTCTACAAATAACATGGAGGAAAACACAGAAATACTAGAAGCACTGCCCATGCCAGACCTGCCACCGGTAGCGCATATTCCAAGCATGGGTCTATGGTAAAACGGAGATAAACTTATGATACATAACAAAAATATCATGGCGGCACTGCCTATGCTGGCTACGGTGCTGGGTAATAAGTACGGCGTTGAAGTGCGTATAGGTGGTGATACCGCTTGCACCGATGGAAATACCATCTATCTGCCTGACATGCCTTTAGATTGTGATGCACAATTGCTAGCACAAATACGTGGTTTCTTGGATCACGAATCCGCACATATACGCTATACAGACTTTGAAGCACTCAAGCAAGCAGGGCTCAATCCTGTACAAAAATATCTCTGGAATGCCTTGGAAGATTGGCGAGTGGAAAACGCTCTTGCCAAAATCTACCTAGGATGTAAGGGGAATTTCCACAAGCTCATTGAAGAGCATTTTGGAAAACACAAACAAACACCATATGAGAGAGCTGGGCAAAACCCGGCTCTCTCTCTTTTAAGCTATGTGCTACTCACAGTTCGGGCCTGGGACGCCCCCAGTCTTGAAGAGCAAAAAGAAACGGAAGCGGCTATAATTGAAAACCATTTCCCCAAACTCCTGCCTCAAATAGATACCATCTTGAGGCGTGCAAAATCCCATTGTCAAAGCACACAAAATTGCATTGCCTATGCCCTAGAGCTGTATAAGGTCATGCAACAATACGCTGAAAATATATTACAAAGTGAAGGAGATACACAGAAAGAACAATTACAGAAAATGCTACTAGCAGATGCAGACGCCATGCCTCAGCACATGGGAGAAATCCTTGGCGCAAGTATTCAAAGTCAGAAATCTCAAAACAAAGGTCATACCATCTCCGTTGCCAGTGAAGGGCACAAAACCTGTACGACCTTTTCATCAGATACGCTTGAGGAAATTAAGCGTAGCAGCACTGCCTTACGCACGCGTTTATATGGACTCTTACAAGCAAACACACAGACCCCGTGCATCTTGGGCAGACGGGGCAAGCTTTGCTCTTCAAAACTGCATCACCTTGCCAGCCATAATCCGCGTGTGTTTTTCAAGCAAGGGCATAAGAAGGCCATATCTACAGCCGTACACCTGCTCCTAGATTGCAGTGGAAGTATGGATGGAAGCAAGATGGAATTGGCCTGCAAAGCCACCTATGGCGTGGCCTTGGCGCTGGAACACTGCCAAGGCGTCAATGTGGGCGTAACGGCCTTTCCGGCAACAGTTACAGGCAATCAGAAAAGCACAACGGCTGTTTTCCCCATGCTTAAACATGGCCAGAAAGTGCATCCGCGCTTTCAAGTAAAAGCCAGCGGTTGTACGCCTCTGACAGAATCCCTGTGGTGGGTCATGCAGCAAATGTACACCTTGAAAGAAGAGCGCAAAATCATCCTCATCCTTTCTGACGGCGTGCCTGATTCGCTGTACACCACCAAGCACGCTCTGACTCATGCGCATAGGCTGGGATTTGAAATTCTGGCTCTTGGCATGGAAGATAATAGCCTTGAAATGCTCTTGCCTAAAACCAGCCGTACCATCCATGACCTGAACATGCTGCCATCTGCCATGTTTAGCATCTTACAACAATCTCTGTTAAAACAGTGAGGTAAATATGAAATTCTTTTCAGATTGCCACCGCTATAGGCTTGGATTGCTGAGCAAAGTTTCACCTTGCTTCGCATGCCACAATACATCCTGCTGCGCCTTTATGCGCCTTGCTTAAAGAACAATATCACCCTTTAACCCTAGGAGAAAATATGAGCTTTGTACCTTGGATTCCCGTCGTCATTGCAGTGCTAAGTGCTGTAAAAGACAGCATGGAGGACAAATAATGCCTTATCCACGTAAAACATTCGGCCCGCTTATTATAATCCGTTAACTTTATTTGGAGAAAATTATGAATACAACAGAAAATCAACTGGCTATTGTAGAAAGACCCAGCGATAGAAAATGGCCTTACGTCATCGGAGGCTTCATAGCTGGCGTAGCAAGCATCATCGGCGCGGCGTATCTCTTTGACGATGAAAGAGATGGCAGTTCTTACTGCGATGGAGAAATTGAATCTTTAGAAGACACTACAGAGAGTACACAACCCCTCACGGAAGCTGATAGTTACAAAAATATCTAGACTTTACAGCAACATCCCATCCCTTATGCACATAAGGGATGGGCCTTCATTTTACATATTCGTTTTTACAAAGTGCGCTGCCTTCTGTATGGCTATAATCCCCCACAAGCCTATGGCAGCAACCACTGACACACACTCAGGCAAACCTATGGAATAATTAATAACTACATCTGGAAACAAAGATCTAAAACATGCAAGAGCAGCAATAAACAAGCTCATTCCAAAAGAGTATAGAACAGCACCAAAAAGTGTAACATTTTTAACAAAGTAAAAAGAATCAGACCCTTGAACACAAAGTTCTAAGAAGCTGTCCAGAATTTCGTCTATATCTTTTCTTAAATCGCCTTTTGCAATTTCGTAAAAAGCAGTTAGTTCTTCTTTACTAGGGGCTTTATTGTTTTGCTCTTCATAGCGCTTAATATACTCACGCTTACGTTCATCAAATAAATACCGAGCACTATGTCTTACCAAATCAGATTGAATGAGCTCAGAGCGTAGTTTTTCTCTTTCGCGTGAAGGCCTC
>CAYJHD010000007.1:0-2317 GCA_964370015.1 uncultured Desulfovibrionaceae bacterium
GAGAGGGAAAAACTTTTTCCGACTGGAAAAGGTTTCCCCTCTCCCCCACAAAAAAGCAGAACTAAAATAAAAATTACCACTTTTCCTGGCGAATGCGCTCAGCTTTGTAATGGTCTTTATGCTTGGGAGGATGCTTCACATGCCCCATGACCACAAAGGCCATGGGAGTAATATTTTCTGGCAAGTTAAACAATTCTTTCATGGGGGGTACCAGCTCTTGGTTGGGATAGATACCCGTCCATACGGTGCCTAAACCAAGACCGTGCGCTGCCAATAGAATACTCATGGTGGCGTTGGAAACATCCATGATGGCGTATTCTTTTTGGTCTGGATGTTTAATTAAGTCCGCATTGATGCAAGTTAAAATACCCATGGGCGCCGTTCTGGCGGCTAGGGCATATTTGTTAATATCAGCTATTTTATCTAAGGTTTCTCTTTTGCGTACCACAATGAACTCCCAAGGCTGTTCATTGTAAGCACTGGGGGCCTGCATGGCGGCTTTAAGGATAGTATCAACTTGAGCATCGGTTACAGGTGCTTCGGTATAAGCGCGTACAGAGCGGCGTGTCATAAGTGCATCGATGACATTCATATTGGATTTTTCTTGTGCTAAAACAAGGCTTGGCTTTAGGGCTAAGCTTGCTGCGGCAAGACTTCCGAGGGCCATAAAGGTTCTGCGTGAGGCATTCATACAATACTCCTAGTTTTACCAAACGTTGGTGTGTACACGTTCAGGTTTGAAGTTGTCTTGAGGTTCCACAGAGGTCTTGGGGTGACCCATGACCACAAAGGCCACCGGAACTATATTTTGTGGTAGTTTAAAGAGGGTACGATACGCTTCCACAAATTTTTCATTGGGGTAAGCGCTGGTCCATACGGCGCCAAGGCCCATGGCATGGGCAGCAAGTAAAAGATTTTGTGTGGCGCAAGATACGCTTTGCACGGCAAAATCTTTTTGTGCTGGGCTTACAAAGTCTGTATTGTAGCAGGTGAGTATGCCTAGCGGTGCGCCTTTTGCCATCTTTACGCCCTTTTTGATGGTTGTAACAGCTTCTAACTGGGCTTTATCGGTAATTACTAAAAATTCCCATGGTTCATCTCCGCCGGCACTGGGGGCTTGCATGGCGGCCTTGAGTAATATATCAATTTGTTTAGGACTTACGGCTTCGTCAGTGTATTCGCGTACACTGCGTCTTGTGAAGATGGCTTCAATGGCCGTCATGTTGGTGAGGCTCTTGGCCATGACTGGGCTAGACTGTAGCGTTGTAACTCCAACAGCGGCAAATACTGTTCCGACTTTTAAAAAATTTCTTCTGGTCAACATTATTTCTCCAAAATATGTTTAGATTGATTATTGTTACATGTAAGGCAGTTTTTGTGCCCGATAATGTATAGTGGGGTAATACGATTTTTTTATATGCTGTGCAAGTACGCACAATAATATTCCTTAGGCACATGAAGGGTACTAATAGGTCAAAGATATGAATGAAGATATGACGATATTGCATCCTTTAGGATGTCCGGTAAGTGCAACGTTAAGCGTCATCGGGGGGAGATGGAAACCCCTCATTCTCTTTGTTCTTATGAAACGCGGTGTTCAGCGCTTTGGTGAATTGCAAAAGAGAATCCCCTCTGTCACCCAAAGAATGCTAACAGCGCAATTACGAGAACTTGAAAGGGATGGCATTGTCATTCGCACTGCTTATGCAGAAATGCCGCCACGGGTAGAGTATCACTTGAGCGAGTATGGCCATACCTTAAAAGATGTTTTATATGCCATGCATCACTGGGGTGAAAAGCATAAAGAGCGATACCCAAGCGTTGTTCTGTAATATCCTCACATGCCTCTAGACAAAGCTGCCATTGCTTCTTACTCTTAACTACACATATTATAATTTAAGGAGCAGCCCATGGCACGCTTACGCAATCATAAAAAAATTCTACGAGAGCAATTGGAATCAGATCAGTGGAAGTCTTTCATTCCCAGCATTGTGGATATGGATCCCAAAGAGGCCACAGGGCCGCTGTTGTCATTTTTACTCTTGGGCGGGGATATGACCCATCGCGCCGCCTGTGCTTTGGGCCCCTGCATAGCTAAAATGGCGCACAATAAGCCCGAGGACGCACGAAACATCATGCGCCGACTCATGTGGCATATGAACGAGGAATCGGGTAACATTGGCTGGGGCATTCCCGAAGCCTTTGCGGAGATTTTGGTACATTCAGAGAAAATGGCCAAGGAATTTTATAGCATTTTATTGTCCTACATCATCGACACAGGGCGTGATGATAATTATTGCGATCATGCGCTCTTGCG
>CAYJHD010000007.1:2417-57061 GCA_964370015.1 uncultured Desulfovibrionaceae bacterium
CCTACATCATCGACACAGGGCGTGATGATAATTATTGCGATCATGCGCTCTTGCGACGCTCGTGTTATTGGGCCGTGGGGCGTCTTGTGGGGCAAAGGCCAGAGCTGTGTGTTAAGATAATCCCATGGCTCATGAAAAATATTGGCGGCGCAGAAGAAGATTATGTTTGTAAGGGCTTAGCAGTATGGGCGCTAGGGCAATTCCCCAAGGAAATGCTCCCTAGTTTTGAAGTCTTTCCCTTGGTTCGAGCTGTGCTGCAAGGGGAGGAGGCATTGCTAGAGGCCCCATGTGCCATTTTTGATGGAAGTGTTGTGCAGTATTGGACAGTGAAGGAAATTGTGCAAGCGTCACCCTTAGTGTCAGCTTAATGTGGCGTTGGCCTAGTGTCGTGTTAGCACATAGTCATTCATGATATGTTATTTCCCATACAAAATTAATTTTGCAAAGGGGAAAGCAATAAAAAAACACTCAAGATTTGTATTACTTTGAATCTTGAGTGTTTTTTACTTTACCGTGACTTGCTAAATTTTCTTTTTTAAGCAAGATCTTTGGAATATGTTTTTAGCTTTTATGCTTTGTTACGACGTCTTTTCACATAACCTAAACCGGCTAAGCCTAAACCGGTAAGAAGCATTGTTGCAGGCTCAGGAGTTGGTGCGGGAGTTTCTTCAGTAATGGAAAATTTCCAGCTGCTGAACACATCATTGTCTCTATATACGAAGTCCAATCCCTCGTCATTGAAATACATACCGACTCCTGTAACAGATGTAGGCACACCTTCATAGTACATCATTGAAGGGCCAGATGTACTTATGGAAAAGTTTGAATAATACACATAAGAGGCATCGTTAGACGCGTCATAAAACGACCACAGAGGAACTGTGTACGTGACATTAAGTTTTTGACCATTGGGTGCAGTAACTATATAGTTTATAGTTAAGTCGGCCAATTCCATGGGGGCTGTTGATGTGTTTACCACGTCACTTTGAGTAACTGTTTGGCCTAAAAAAAGTGATGCCGAGGTGTCGCGGACTTGATTTCCGCTAGTTATCGTGCCTATAAACTCTAACGTATTTGCAAAAGCATCAAGGGCGCTTGTGGGCTGAACAGAAAGAGTACTCAATTTGTTGCCCGAAAGCCAAGAAACGGAGTCATTGCCTTGGTCGTAAACGAATTCACTGGCTATGGCAGATAATGATATATCAAAACTATAGGTCCAGTCTTCTAAAACAGCTGCATTTGCCTGGCTTGCACTTACAGCCAAAAGTAGTCCACAAACAAAAGAAATAAGTTGTTTTTTCATGTGCTTCCTCAAGGTTTTAATGTAAATTATTGCGCTGGATTACATGCAAAAAGTATTCCGAATGTTAACATATTGAGATGACTAGTAAATACAATTTTTAAAACAAAGAGCATGTAAGAAAACCCGACACTTTTGTCGACTTTTCTTACATGCTCTTTGGGCTTTATTATGACACTCGGGGATACGTTCTGTAGTCCCTTTGCTTTTATTCACAAAAAGCGTATTTTTTGTTTTCTTGGCACGGTTTAGCTTGCCACACTCTCTGGAATGTGGCTCTCACCATTCTTTCTCAATAAGTAGATGTACATTAAAAAAATTACTGAATATACTTGGGTATATTAATAAAAACTTCTTTGGTGTAGGAGATGATGCGTTCCATGAGCCAGGGCAGAGCCAAGAGCAATGCTATGAACATGGAGACAACTTTAGGGATAAAGGTAAGGGTCATTTCTTGGATTTGCGTGGCAGCTTGAATGATACTTACAGTCACACCCACGGCAAGGCCAACACCCAGCATGGGCAGGGCCATCATGAGGCACAATTCAATGGCTTGTCGTCCAAAACCTATGACAAATTCAGGGGTCATGCTACACCTCTTTTACAGTAAGAAGGAGTTTACAAGGGAACCCACAAGCAGATTCCAGCCATCCACCATGACGAAAAGCAACAGCTTAAAAGGCATGGATACCATCATGGGGGGGAGCATCATCATACCCATGGCCAGAAGCACGGAAGATATAACCATATCTAGCACAAGAAAGGGTATATAAATGAGAAAGCCGATGGTGAATGCTGTTTTAAGCTCAGAGATAACAAAAGCGGCGGCCAACATCATGGTGGGCACATCGTCTCTGCTCTTGGGTGGTTCCATGCGCGCGATGGAATAAAATATGGAAATATCTTTCTCGCGGGTATGCTTGAACATGAATGTACGCAAAGGAATTTGTGCACGTTCAAGGGCCACGTCATATCCTATGGTTTCGGAGAGATAGGGCTGTAAAGCCGTATCGTTCACCTCTTTACCCACGGGATACATGATGATAACAGTGATAAATATGGCAAGAGAAGCCAAAACCTGTGTGGGCGGGAGTTGCTGCACTCCCATGGCTTGACGTAAAAAGCTAAACACAATGATAATACGTGTGAAGCTTGTGACGGTAAGCATGATGGCTGGTGCCACGGAAAGTATGGTGAGAAGGAAAAGGATTTCCAAAAGTACAGTGACATTTTCCGGTGCTGAGGCTCCTCCAGAGAGGGTGAGAGACATGGGCGGCATGGTGAGGTCTTGCGCAGCAAGCGCCAAAGCCGGCATGAGCACAGGACCAAGAACAAGACATCCAAAACCAAGGAGGAGCTTGTAAAAGCATATCTTAGGCATGGGAAGAGTCTTGCTGTTCTTTTTCCAGAAGGGATTGGAAATCTGTGCTGTCATGGTTATCCTTAATCTCTTGTAAAAGAGTGATACCTTGGTCGGTCACTCCTAGCAAAAGCCTTTTATCTAAAAAGCGTACCACCACCAGTCCCTTGCGGGGCCCTAGAGGTAACTGAGCTTCCATGCAAAGGCCAGAGCGCGGAAACATACCAGGTCTTGGCATGAAGTTAAAGCGTCCGGATTTGCGCATGGCCCACACTAGCCCCCAAAGGACGGCAAGCAATATGAGCAAGGTTCCAATGGCGGTAAAATAGCCTTGCCATGAGAAAGAGCTTTCCACCATTTGATTTGCCACTTGTGCTTGCACAGCTGGATCAATGGCTTGGGAGGCAAGGCCATCTGTGCTAGCCAAGTTGCTTAACCCTTTCCATGGGGCTGATAATGTCTGTGAGACGCACACCAAATTTTTCGTTGATAACAACGGCTTCGCCGCGGGCAACTAATTTACCGTTCACGAAAACTTCCAAGGGTTCGCCGGCCAATTTATTAAGTTCCACCACAGAACCTTGGCCCAACTGTAAAAGTTCGTTAATGAGTAAGCGTGTGCGCCCAAGCTCCACAGAAACATCCAGAGGAATATCAAGGATAAAGTCCAGTTCACGCTTGGCGCCGTCCACGGTGGGGCGTCTGGCAATGTCTGTCATATCTTTGAAAGTGGCTTCTGTGGGTTGCGAAGATAAAGGTCTTTTTTGCAGCACTTTTTGCGCGGCGCTGTGTTCATCTTCTTCCAAGGCTTCTGCCCAACGAGAAGCTAAATCTTCGTCCTTTGAGGACATGGGAGCTTCCTCGGGAGCAGGGGGAGCAGGCGTAGGCTCTTCAGCCATTTCTGCATCTAAGGCAGGCTCTGCATCGCCTGCATCGGCGGTGGCTTGAGCTTGCTCAAAGGGGTCTATGCCTTCGTTGGCTTCATCTTCTTCCAATTGTGCTGCCCATGCGGCGGCCAAAGCTTCTTGATCGTCGTTACTCATAATATATCCTTTGCAATAAGTGGCTTATTCTACAACAAATTCCGTAAAATAGACGCGTACTACATAAGCGCCGCCTAAAATCTGATTTAAGCGTGACGCCACTTCAGCCTTCAATAAAATTTTACCTTCTGCCGAGGAAATATCGGCAAAAGTTTTTCCGGCCAATAAAACAATGACAGCATCTCTAACTTTGGCCTGTTGGCTTTTAAGTAAAGAGGCCACATCTTGGTTTACTTCTACTTCCATGCCAAGGCGCAAATAGCGTTTGCCAGCGGCATCGGAGAGATTCACCACAAATTCGGGTAAGGGTAATACCTGACCCGCGCTACGCGGAAGTACCGATTGGCGCTCAATGCGAGGGCTGCTTTTTCCATCTTCGCCTTGAGCTTGTGACTGTGCGCTTGTGGTGGTCCCGTCAGCTGACTGGGTGACGTGTTCACCTTCAGGCAATTGCTCAGCAGGGGCGCGCATGAAAAACCACCAATAGGCTCCACCACCACCTGCACCAAGAACGATGAGTAGTATAAGAAAAATAATCAAAAATCTTTTTAATTTTGATTTTTTAGGGGGGGCTTCGCCTTCGGGAAGGGCTTTATTCTTGCCATCATCTGCCATGGCCTTCTCCTTCTTTCTTTGCATATACGAGCGGCAAAAAACTGACGCTTACGGGAATCAAAAGTCACTATTGTAATAATATGCACGAAACATACCAGAATAGGAAGCGTCTGCCAAGTATAAATAAGTCTTACTGTAAAACATGGAGCAGGGCTTATTATCAAGATTTCATATGAAAAACACCGTAAATTTGCCACGTGGTCTGTGCAAATTTACGGTGTTCTTTTTCCGGAAAAATTTTGGAAACTATGCGCGGGCACCAAAAATATCTGTTCCCACACGCACCAGCGTGGCTCCCTCTAAAATGGCCGCTTCCAAGTCTCCAGACATGCCCATGGATAAATGGGGCAGGCTGAGGCCAGCAAACTCTTTACACAGGTCCTCACGTAACTGACGTAAAAGGGCAAAATGCGGGCGCGCCGCCATGCCGGCATCAAAGACTGGCGGTAGACACATGAGCCCTTGTAATTCGAGGTGAGGGCATTGCAGTATATATTGGGTGAGTTCTGAAAGTTTTTCTCTACTCACGCCGGATTTCTGCTCTTCTTCTCCCACGTTGACTTGGATGAGTATGGCCTGGCGAAGATTTTTTTCCGCGGCGCATTGTTCCAAAATGCGAGCTAATTTTTCTGAATCCACCGTGTGAATAAGGTCAAAGCGGCCTACAACTTCTTTAGCTTTGCGGCTTTGGATATGTCCGGTAAAATGCCAACGCACGTTTTTTTGAGAAAGAACTTCTGCTAAACTCTCTTGTTTGGCGAGGGCTTCTTGCACATAGTTTTCGCCAAAGTCCACTTGCCCAGCAAGGGCCGCATATTGCACGGCCTCGGCTGGTTGTAATTTGGAAATGGCGACCAATGAAAGACTTTGAGCAGGGCGTTGCGCCGCTTCAAGGGCTTTTTCCATACGCTTGTGTACAGTACCAAGCCCTTTTTCAATATGAGAGGCCAAGACAGACACGGTTTACTCCGACATCATACCAAGGTTGCGCAAGAAATTCACATCTTCTGTCCAGTTTTCACGCACCTTTACCCAAAGTTCCAAGTGTACTTTGCCTTCCAATAAGGTGATAATATCCTTACGGGCATCGCTACCAATGGCTTTAATGGCGGCGCCGGCTTTACCTATGACCATGGCTTTGTGTGAAGGACGAGATACATAGATGGCGGCGTGGATAATGGTTTGTCCACGTTCGGCGTCTTCTTCCCATTGCTCAATATCCACTGCCACAGAGTAAGGAACTTCTTGCTTTAAATGCAAGAAGAGCTTTTCACGCACAATTTCTGATACCATGAAACGTAAAGGTGCTGTGGAGAGTTGATCTTCGGGGAACTCAGCAGGGGCTGCAGGTAAGTGACCGGCAATGAGCTTTTTGAGGTCTTCCAATCCATTGCGACGCAAGGCAGATACGGGGAAAATCTCGGCATTGGGGAAAAGGTCGTGCAATTGTTCCAAAAGAGGAAGCATTTTGCTCTTGTCTGTGAAAAGGTCAATTTTATTGACAACCACACAAACTGGGCGTTCTTCAGTGGCTAGGGCTTCGCCAAGGGCAGCTAGATCGCCTTTGAGGAAATCAGGCTTACGGATATAGAGATCCGCATCAAGCATAAGCACAATCATGTGTGCTTGAGCCATGCTTTGCCAAGCTGACTGAAGCATGGTTTTGCTAAGGCGTCCCTTTACTTGGGCCATGCCTGGGGTGTCCATGAAGATGATTTGCGCATCTTCTTCGGTGAGAATGCCCACAATTTGGTTACGAGTGGTTTGAGCGCGTGGGGTAACAATACTGACTTTTTGCCCTAAAAGAGCGTTAAGTAAGGTGGATTTTCCCGCATTGGGAGGGCCCATAAGGGCAACCCAGCCGCATTTGTGTTCTTGTGTCATAATTTTCCCCTTAAGCGTGTGTGGCTTGCTCGCGACGGCGTACAAGCATGTAAACAATGAAAGCACCAAGGAATTTGCTCAACGTCATACTGATGACGGAGAAGGGCGTTGCAATGCCCACCAAGGTGAGAAATATAAGACTATCCAGCGGCGCACCCACAAGGCTTGAAAAGAGAATGCGCTGAGAGAAGGGCTTTTTGGTAAAGGTAAATACTGCCCAGTCGGCCAATTCACCAATGGCAAAGGCGGCGGCAGAGGCTAAGGCCAGCTCTGGTGTGGCAAAGTACCAACTAAGAGCACAACCCACGAGCATGCACCATAAGATATGGTGGCCCACATGTTTCTGCGCATAATCGCGCACCACAAAGGTAAAACCTACAGCTAAAGAGATGGGCGGCCACATTTCGCCGTTGGGCAAAGCAATGAGGGGGACATGGACAAATGCCACATTAATGGCAAGAATAAGAGCTACGTAAATAATGCAATGTATCATGGCAAGCACCATAATGGGCATCGCTTTTTCCGTCAATGAAATTTTATTACTTTCCCTAGCTTAGTCGATGCTTAAAACATGTTTTTATACGTTTTTAAGAAAGGCACGCTCACTCCAAACACCCCTTTCGGGGACGCTCAGAAGTAAATTCTGGCTTATTTTATGTGGCGGCAAGTCATGTTGAGAGCACGTTTTGTGTCGTCGACATTTGAAAAAAGTATTTCATATACAAATTGTAAGTTTGTTATACTCTGTCACAAAAGGAATTTTCCAAAAAACGTTCCAAAGCATCATCCATAAGATGAATATATTGGCTTAGTTCTGTATCAGAATTACACTGCACGCAGCGCATGACAACTTTTCGTCAGGTTTTCACTGCAAGAAGTGGATGTTGGCAGTTCTTACACGCTATGGTTGTTTGACTTTGCCTGCGCGATGCAGAGAAAAAATTTTGCGATAAAAAAGACATGGTATCTCACCTATTGCTAGTTATGGCAGGAAATATGTATCTCCTGCCATAAGTATGTTATTTATATATCTTACGAGAGAACTGTCCACCGGACACATAGAAAGTATTTTCCACAATGAAAAGTGCTTTTTCATCAATGCTGAAAACCACGTTCTCCAATTGTTTAAGATACACATTACTGGTGACGGTGATGAGAATTTCTTTATTATTGCCGGAATAAGCACCCTTGCCGCGTACCAAGGTTACACCGTATTGACGTAAAAGATTAATGGCTTCACATATTTGCTCGCCATGGTCTGAAATAATAAAGACAGTTTTACGTTGACTGAAAACGCGTAGACCATAATCGGTCATGGTGGCGTTGATGAAGAGCATGATGGTGGAAGCTATGACTATATCAAGGTCAAGGCGGGTGGCTGCCATGCTAAATACGCAAAGGTTAAAGAGGAAGGAGAAAGTGCCCACAGACACATTCCAGCGTTCGCGTATGGCCACGGCTATGATGTCCGTACCGCCGCTACTCCCAAAGGAACGCAACATAATACCAGAGCCCACACCAGTGAGTGTGCCGGCGAAAATGGCTGCATAAAGTTGGTTATCCACGGGAATGGTGAAGGTGAGTAACATACTCAAAACAGATGTGCATGCGGTGGCATAGAGACTGTAGAGCAAGAACACTCTTCCCACAAAAAACCAACCAAAAACAAAAACAGGGGCAGAAATGATGAAATACCAAATGGGCACAGACATGAAATCTGTGGCATACCATGTGAGCATGGAGAGACCCATGACGCCGCCGGCCACAAAGTTGTGCGACAAAGCTACGGTTTGGATGCCTAAGGCATAAAAGAAACTGCCCACGGTGAGAAGAAAAAGGTTCCACCAAACAGATTCAGCCAGTTTTGGGTTGTACGTTCTTTGTAATGGCATGAAAAATTCCTCTTTTACAAAATATTATAAAGCATTCTTGTGGCAACAACGAGGAGGAACAAAGCAAAAAAACGCTTTAGCACAGGCACCGGCAAGGAGTGCGCTAGGCGTGCGCCCAAGGGTGCTGTGAAAAAGCTAGCTGTGGCAATGCCGGCAAAAGCTAAAATATGCACATAACCCAGGGTGAATTCTGGCAAGTTGCTTGTGCCGTATCCTCCAAAAATATATCCCAAAGTTCCGGCCACGGCTATGGGAAAACCAATGGCTGAAGATGTTCCCACAGCGGTGTGCATGGGAACGGAGCAAAAGGTCATGAAAGGCACAGACATGGTGCCGCCGCCAATGCCCACAAAGCTGGAAATAAGCCCAATCACGCCGCCCACGCCGCTGATGCCCACGGTGCTAGGAAGATGGCGTGCGCCTTGGGGTTTTTTACCAAAAAGCATTTCCAGGGAAACGCAGTACAAAAAGATCACAAAAAGGCCGCGTAAATAGGTGCTGGGAATGTAGGCCGCCACAAGTCCGCCCAAGAAGGTGCCCAGTAAAATGCCGGGAGTGATGGCCTTGAAGATATCCCAGCGCACGGCACCACGAGCATTATGGGCTTTGGCACTGGAAATGGATGTGATCATGATGCTGGCCAAAGAGGTTCCAAGAGCCAAATGATGTATATGTTCTTGTGGTACATCTAAAAAGGGAAAAATGAAAGAAAGTAGGGGCACAATAATAATGCCGCCGCCCACGCCTAGCAGGCCGGCAAATACGCCTGCCACGGCACCACCGGCTAAAAAACATAATAATGAAGTGATCATAACAGTCCTTATAATTTAGAAAGTGCAAGAAAAGTGAATGGTTTGTTCTTGTGCCTCTTTTTCAATTCCTTTGAGCTCTTGCACCATGCCTTGCATGGCACCGGCCACAATGCGCGCCGTGAAGGGATTGAGAGGAACGCTTTTACCATTCACTTGTAAGTGCACTTTTCCTTGCAAAACAGGGCAGTCTTGTGCTGTTTTTTCTTCTGCAACTATGGCGCGGGCCAAATGAGCACAAGATGCATAACCACAGCCTTTACAGTTGAGCCTTGGTAACACAAAGGCTTTTTCGAGGATAATGGAAGTGAGGCCGTCAATGCTTTGCTCTGAAAGCTGGCTGAAGTGTTGCTTACCCGCGAGCCCTACACTGCGTTCTTCTATGCTATAACTGGCTAAAGCCAAGGGGCTTTGCAATTCCGTAGCAAGATTTTCTTGCGTATCTTCGGGGCGTAAACAAAGAATACGTGGCAAGAAGTCACGAGCCTTGGCACCTTCAATGAGAACAATGTCAGCTTGTATGAGAGGAAATAGGTCGGTGAGATCTCTGTCTTGCCCCCAATAAAGGGCCGCTTCGCCTTGTCCCAAGGCCAGGACGGTGCGTCCGCTGTTGGGGGTACGAAAGCGCCCTGTGTCGCTTTCAGGTGCGTCTAAGGTATGATGGCTTTGCTTCACAATGCCAACGCTGAGGCCTCGTGCTTCCATGGCTTTGGCAAGTTCAAGGACAAGGCTTGTTTTTCCAGAGTTTTTAAAGCCCACAATGTTTACGGCGCGCATAGATATCCTTTACATAAGTTGCAAATATTGGCGCAATTGTATGCGTAAATATTGCATGAGTGTTGTGTAGGTTTTGGCATTATGCATGAGCATATTCATATCTTTTACCAAGATAACAAGCTTACCTTGTTTGTGAAATTCCTTAAAGGGCGCATCAAAGGCTTCATAGCCCAATTTTTGCGCGCTGTCTTCGCCAAGAATCACAAGAACCCTGGCACCAAGCTGGCGCACTCCCGACCAAAAAACAGGAATATTGGGCTGTAATTGCTCAGGGGACGAAATATTGGGTAGGGTATGCGGCCAAAAGGAGTGCGTGCCCGGAGGATGCTTTAAATCTTGCAAAATACGTCTTAAAAAAGCACGTCGTTCAGCACTGGCTTCGCCGCATAAATCATGTCCTAAATTCCAATAGGTCCAAATAACACGCGCAGGTTTTGTTTGCGCAAAGCGTTCTTGCCATGGGGCAGGCCATTGGTCAAGAGCTAAAGATACGCGTTCAGTATTGCTTTTGGAAACGGTCGACGGTGGAGTGGCGTTTGGTTGTGAAACAGGGGTACTTTGCCCTTGTGCGGGGGGAGCTTGCGACGATTGCGCTCTTGGCATGGGCCGAGATGCTGGACTTTGTTGTGCTTGCTGTTGTGCCACAGGCTTGGAAGCCTGTTGAGCAAATTGCCTTGGTGCATTTTGAGGAGCCCGCTGGGGTGTTTGCTGGATAGCGCCCCGCGTCAAAACTTTGGCGTGACAAAGGGAAAGCTCCGGTGCCACAGGAGTGTCTTGGAGTAAAAAGTCCAAGCCCTGCTGTTGCCATGGCAGGTAGAGAGGGGAAAGGGTTATATTTCCAGTAAGCATGAGCATAGTCTCCAGGCCACGTCCAATTTAGAAAGCAGGGGCCACACTTGTTCTTGTCCATGCTTATCCACCACAAACATGGCATTGGTGCTGGTGCCAAAGCCTGAGCCCGCGGCAGCAATATTATTTCCTGCCAAGAGGTCCACACCTTTACGCGCCAGTTTTTGATGTACGAGGCTGAGCATGGTTTCTTCACTGTCTGCCGTTTCTGCAGCAAATCCAAGCATTTTCTGCGCCGGTGTTTTTTGCAGAGCAAGGGTGCGTAAAATGTCTACGTTGGGTGAAAAATCTATGCTTAAGCCCTCTTGTGCCGTTTCTTTTTTAAATTTTGCGCCCATACCTTGGCTAGGTGGCACGGGGGCATAATCTGCCACGGCCGCTGTGAACATGCCCATGTGCATGGAAGGCCAAAGCAGTGCGGCCTGTTCGTACATCTGAGCCGCGGTGGTGACCTTATATGTATGAAGCGATGGGGGTACATAGGACGCACTTTCTGCACCGGGGCCGCAGATGGCATGAACTTCTGCTCCGCGCAGCCAAGCCGTGAGGGCAAGGCTAAGGCCCATGGTGCCTGTGGAGGGGTTTGACCAAAAGCGCACCGCATCCCAAGGCTCTCGAGTGGGCCCAAGGGTGAGCAAAACTTTTTTTCCCTGCATATCTTGTGGGGTTAAGGCCTTGAGCGAAGCAAGCCAAATGTGGCGCAAGTCTGCCAGACGCCCTTGTCCTTCATCGCCGCAAGCCGTGCCGCCTGTATCCGGTAGGATGACTTCCACACCACGCTCACGTAAAATGCGTATATTTTCTTGGGTGGCGGCATTGCTCCACATGCGAGGATTCATGGCCGGTGCCACCAGTAAAGGCCCATCAAAAGCCAGAGCTTGGCAGGCCAAAAGGGTATGTGCGTGTCCTTGAGCCAATTGGGCCAAAGTGGAAGCAGATGCCGGTGCTATGACCATGGCATGGGCATTTTGTCCAGGCTCTAAGTGACCAAAGACGCGTTCTTTTTCCCACATATCTGTGTAAATGGGGCCGGCGCCAAGAGCTTCAAAAGTCAGCGGTGTGATAAATCGCTGGGCGGCTTCGGTGAGGGTAAGGCTCACATGCATGGAGTTTTTGCACCACCAACGCACCAAGTCCGGTGCGCGAAAGGCCGCAATGGACCCGCATACGCCCAAATGTATGCTTTTTGCGCGTAAGTGACTGTCCTTGCTAAAAGAGTATGGTGCTTGGTACATGAGCTTGCCTTTTTTGTTTACAAGTGTTTTACTAGGTGATGCGGGTGGATGACATATAAGTATTGTCATTCACCCCTTTCATAGCCTATAAGGGGTGGAGTTGACAAGAGAGCACAGGCGCTGTTTGCATGTGTAAAAAACTATCTAAACACTACAACCCATAAGATTATTATGATAGACGAAAAAGATTTTTGGCTCTCCTCCTACAGATTTGACTTGCCCGAGGCTCAAATTGCGCAATTTCCCCCCGAAGAGCGGGGACAGTCGCGCCTTATGGTTTTGCCGCGTCGTCCACTTGGCACAGCCGGTGAAGGGATTTTAGATATAAAGCATACGCAATTTGCCAATTTGCGCGAGCATTTACCCAAGGATTGTCTTTTTATTGTAAACAATTCTCGGGTACTGCAGGCCAGACTCTTGGGAACTCGCCCCAGCGGCGGGAAAGTGGAGTTTCTGTTGTTGAGTCCCCTACCCTTGGTGGTTGCTGCGGCCAATCCCGTAAAATTGCAAGAGGGCTGGTTTGAAGCTGAAGCCAGAGGCCTTGTGCGTGCCGGTGGACGTGTTAATGATGGCGACACCTTCCACTTTGGTGCAGGCATCAAAGTGACGGTACTGGAATCTGGCCCCTTCGGGCAAAGACGGGTGCTTTTGGCATGGCAGGGAGACTTGGCTGAGGCTTTTGCCGCCACAGGGCATATTCCGCTACCTCCTTATATAAAGCGCACCGACGATGACGAAGATCAAACACGGTATCAGACCATCTTTGCCAAAAGCGAAAAGACGGGTTCCGTGGCTGCGCCCACGGCAGGTTTGCATTTCACCGAAGATATGAAGGCAGATTTGGTGGCTCATGGTTGTGAATGGGCAGAAATAACCCTGTATGTGGGTTATGGAACATTCAGCCCCGTGCGTAACGAAGACATTCGCTCGCATCGTATGCACCGAGAATACATCGAAGTGCCCGAAGCCACTGCCAATGCCATAGCTGAAGCTAAAGCGCAGGGACGCCCTGTCATAGCCATTGGCACCACCTCAGTACGCGCTTTGGAAGGCGTGGTGGAACTTTGCGGAAAAATACAACCTTTCACTGGCTGGACGGATATTTTCTTGTATCCAGGACGCCCCTTTAAAGTGGTGGACGGTATTATAACCAACTTCCACTTGCCGGAATCTTCCTTACTTATGATGATTTCCGCTTTTACAGGACGTCAACGCATATTAGATGCGTACGCACAAGCTGTGCAACAAGGGTATCGCTTTTTCTCTTATGGGGATGCCATGTTAATTTCTAAATAAAATAATTGGAAACTTTATGTCTCGCGTGGTTTTTTTAGAGCATCGCTGTAAAGGATGTATGCTCTGTGCAACGGTTTGCCCAAAGAAGCTCATAACTAAAACAGAACGCTTCAATGGACAAGGTTATCAAGTGGTGGCTGTGAATGATGCCAGTCAATGTATAGGTTGTGCTGCATGTGGGCTTATTTGCCCCGATGTGGCCATTCGTGTTTTTGCTAGCACCACTCGCACCTCTACTATTGAGGGGGCTGCCTCATGCTAGCTGCACATAAAAACATGCGTGTGCTCATGAAGGGCAATGAAGCTGTAGCTTATGGAGCGGTGGACGCAGGCTGTCGCTGTTATTTTGGGTATCCCATTACCCCGCAAAATGAAATTCCTGAAACTCTATCGGCCTTATTGCCCGAAGTGGGCGGGGCCTTTGTGCAGGCAGAAAGCGAAATTGGCTCCATAAATATGGTACTGGGTGCGGGAGCTTGCGGCATTGCCTCCATGACGTCTTCTTCTTCGTGCGGTATTTCGCTCATGCAAGAAGGGCTTTCATACATGGCTGGCAGCCATGTGCCCGGTGTGGTGGTGAATATGAATCGCGGCGGCCCTGGGCTTGGTGATATTGGTCCTTCACAAGGGGATTATTTCCAAGCGGTAAAAGGTGGAGGGCACGGAGATTATCGCACCTTTGTGTTGGCTCCAGCCACGGCGCAAGAGTGCTATGACATGATGTTTGATGCCTTTGCCATGGCCTTTGCCTATCGTAATCCTGTGCTTGTGTTGGGTGATGCCATTGTGGGGCAGATTAAAGAACCTGTTCTGCGTAAAATCCCCGAACATGCCTTGGGTGTGGAAGATTATGCAAAACTTTCGGCGTCGTGGCGCGTGGAAGGTACAGGCCAACGTGCGCAAGGCGAACCTAAACGTTTACTAAAATCTGTGCATTTGGCCGAAGGTGCTTTGGCCGCACGAAATCTTCTCTTGCAAGAAAAATATGCTGCCATGCAAAAGGAAGCGCGCGCTTTGTGTACGCAATGCGAAGATGCTCACCTTATACTCGTGGCGTACGGTTCTGTGGGACGTATAGCGCAAACGGCTGTGCGTCAATTACGTGAACAGGGGCATAAAGTGGGCTTGTTACGGCCTTTGACGCTTTTTCCTTTTCCTGTGGAAGAGTTGCAAAAGTGGGCTCGCGTTGGGAAAAAATTTTTGGTGCTGGAACAAAACTTGGGTCAAATGGTGGAAGATGTGCGCCTTGCCGTGGAAAATCACAACCTTGTGGCGTGGCATGGCATCATGCCTGGTTTGTTCATTGGTGCTGACGCTCTCATGCAACCCATACTTGAGGCTTTACAAAGTCCTCTGTGCAAGGAGGGCAAATAATGTCTATCAATACCAATTCCACATGTGATCTTTCAACGCTTTTGCAAGAGCAAGACGGTGAGAAATTAGTGTTTACCAGCAATCCCGTATTAACGGACAGGGCTACGCACTATTGCCCGGGGTGTCATCACGGCATAGCCCATAGGCTTATTACGGAAGTTATCCATGAAATGGATTTGGCTGGGCAAACCATTTTAGTGCCTTCTGTGGGCTGTTCTGCCTTTATTTATGATTATATGCAGTTGGACTGCATTGAAGCACCCCATGGTAGAGCCTCTGCTGTGGCCACCGGGGTGAAGCGAGCTCGTCCTGACGCCACGGTTTTTGCCTATCAAGGCGATGGTGATTTGGGTGCCATTGGATTGGCTGAAGCTGTGCATGCGGCCAATCGCGGCGAAAAAATAACCGTGTTTTTTGTGAATAATACGGTATACGGCATGACGGGTGGGCAAATGGCCCCCACCACTTTACTTGGTCAAAAGACCACTACATCTCCTGCCGGACGTCAAGGCCATATGGAAGGCGGCCCCATGCGCATGGCGGAAATCATGGCGCAATTGCATGGCGTTGTGTATGCGGCAAGATGTTCACTTGATTCTGTAAAGCATATTCGCGCTGCCAAAAAAGCCATTCGCACGGCCTTTGAAGTGCAATGTGCCGGCATGGGGTATTCCTTTGTGGAGCTCTTGTGCGGTTGCCCCACCAATTGGCATATGGATGCTGTCAGCGCCAATGCTCGCATTGCCAGCGAAATGATTCCTGTCTTCCCCTTGGGTGTGTATAAAGATGCGCGCGAACAACACGGGCAAGGAGAATAACATGGCTACTTATCAAGATGTTATCATTGCTGGTTTTGGTGGGCAAGGTGTTATGGTGTTGGGTAATGTGCTGGCACAAGCGGCCATGGAGTGCGGCCTGCATGTGACATTTATTCCCGTATATGGGGCAGAAATGCGCGGTGGCACTGCCAATTGCACTGTGGTGCTGGATGAACATCCCGTGGGATCTCCCTTGGTGCGTGAGCCCTTGTCCACCATTGTGCTCAATGGCCCTTCTTTGGAAAAATTTCAAGGACGTCTTCATGCAGATGGCGTGCAAATAGTGAATTCCTCCCTCATAGATGTGACGGCGGAAAATGTGCTTGATCCGCATAAAAAAAGCGTGTGCATTCCTGCCAATACCATAGCACATGAGCTTGGCACGGTGAAAATGGCTAATATGGTGGCTTTGGGTGCGTGGCTACAAGCCACCAAAGCACTTCCCATTGAAGCTGTGCAAGATGCCATGTATAGGGTGGTATCTGCGCACTATGTCAAATTGGTGCCCGGTAATATTAAAGCTGTTCAAGCTGGGTATGACTATGCGGCGGAACATGCATAGCTTGTTATAGGTGAAAACATAAATTGTTTTGATAAAAAGGGGAGGGCCATGCCTTCCCCTTTTTGCTTACTTAGAGGATAGATAACACAACAGTAAGCTTTGTGTTTTTTTATGTACGAGACAGAGTTTTTACGTGCCTTGTCATGATAAATATTCATGCTTGGTATAACTAAACAAAAGTTAGATGATTTTTTTGTTCCGCCTACTGCATGGAAAGATTTTTCTCCGTAGCTTTTTGAAAAATAGGAGTGACAGGTATGGCTTCAAGCATATGTACGCGATGGGCCAAGGAATGCAGATTGCTGCATACCAATTCTAAAAATTGCGCATTGTCTGCGGAAAAATCACCTTTTACTTGTTCTAAGGCACAAGCCAAATTTTCTAAATCAGCGCTTATCATATGTGTCTCCTTATGAAGTTTTTATTGCATGTTGTGTGGGGAGAAAGTAGCATGAATGTGATTTTTGTCAATTAAAAATTTAGAAAAAAATAAATTTGAAATTGTATTTCGAAATAAATAATTTATTTATTGATTTATTTTTAAAGCTACTATATGGTGGAGCCATGAAAACACCAATAGAAGCTACCACCATACTTGACAGGCTACGTGAGGCTTTGCAATTTTCTAAAGATGTGCAGTTGGCGGAATTTTTAGGCGTGTCGGCTCAGGCCATATATCAAGCGCGTAAAAAAGATAAGGTTCCCGACGGTTGGCTCATACGTGCCGCGCAATTACAAAATATTTCCATAGACGCTTTGCTTGGCTTGCCCACTGCCACGACTACAGGAAATACAGCCACCGCACACTCTCAGTCCTCGTCTGAGCAAGACGGTCAAAGTGTGAATCTTGTGCAAGAGCAAGATGAGTTTTTGGCCGAATTTTGTACAGTTCCCTTGGTGGCAGCTAAGCTTTCTGCCGGTGGGGGAAGCCTCGAAACAGAAGGTATAGTATTGCAGCGCATGGCTTTTCGTCGTGAATGGCTACAAAGACGAGGGAGCATAGATAATATGGTGCTCATGCGTGTGCATGGCGATAGTATGGAACCTTACATCCAAGACGGAGACCTTTCTCTTATAGATACATCGCAAAAGGCCATTATTCCTTATGCTGTGTATGCCGTGGGTGTGGATGATGGTATTTATGTAAAAGCTGTGGAAACGTTACCGGGTCAACGATTGGTGTTGCGTTCATTTAATGAAAGATACGCCCCTATAGATATTGATATGCGTGGAGATCTTGCTGACTCTGTACGCATCATAGGTAAGGTGCTTTGGTGGTGTCACGAGACCTAATATTTGAGTGTAAAATTTTTGCCTTAGAGCTGTTTTAGAATGGGGTAAGCTTTGTGATGTTCACAGAGTTGCCCCTTTTTTCGTGAAAAATGGAGTAACTAGGTCTCACAAAATGGTATTTGTATAAAATTTTTTTCCTAACAAATACTCAGAAAAATTTGTAAGAATTTCTAGACTTTTAGAAATAAAGATGCATTATATTAGTTACTTAGTGTGTGTTTTTTTGTTTTGTAGGGAAAGTGTAGAAAAAATCATAAAAGAAAATTTGAACAAATAGACCAAAAACGGCGTAGGAGTAAAAAAATTTTTACGAAAAGGCTTGCATTTTGCCATAACCTATGCAAAATATTTCTCAGATGCACTGCATACTTTTACGCCTAGAAGTTGCAGGATTGCTCCGCCAAGGGCAGAGGGCAATCACCATAACAAAAAATATTTTAAATACAGGAAGGATGAGCAATGAAAAAAATCTGTACTTTGCTTCTTACCGCTGGCATGTTAATTGGCGCTGCTTCTGGCGCTTCTGCTATTGATTTCAAAGCTAAAGGTCAATGGATCTTCGGCTTTGGCGCTGTGGACACCATGTGGGCCGGCGTAGACGGTTCTGACACTTTCCAAGCACAACAACGTGTTCGTTTACAAATCGACGCCGTAGCTTCTGAATCCCTTTCCGGTACCGTTTTCTTTGAAATCGGTGACACCACATGGGGTAAAAGCGAAGGTGGTAACCTTGGTACCGACGGTAAGATCGTTGAAGTAAAACGCGCTTACATCGATTGGTACGTGCCCAACACCGAACTTTCTTTCCGCATGGGTCTTCAAGGCATAGCCATGCCTAGCGTTGCCGGTGGCACTGCCATTTTAGATGACGACGCTGCAGCTGTTGTTGCCAACTACAAGTTCAACGACATGGTAAGCTTGACTGCCGCTTGGGTACGTCCTTACAACGACAACTATGAAAACACCTCTAACGTGGGTGATTCTAGCAATTACCAAGACAACTTGGATTTATTCCTCTTGTCTTTACCTGTACAAGGCGACAACTGGTCCATCAATCCTTGGATCATGTACGGCGCTTTAGGTGACAATGTTGTTCCCCATGATATCAACCCCATCGTTGGTCAAGGTCTTTTCCCTGTGACTGGTGGTAAGTTCGACGCCAACAATGGTTACACCAACATGTGGTTTGCTGGTCTTCCCATGACCTACCAAATGGACGCTTGGAACTTTGAACTCGACCTTAACTACGGTAGCGTAGCTTACAGCGGCGACGGTGGTGCTACTAACTTTGACAGCAAGCGCGCTGGCTGGCTCATCAAAGGCCTCGTAGAATACAAGATGGATTGGGGTACCCCTGGTATCTTCGCTTGGTACGGTTCCGGTGACGACGACAACTTGTCTGACGGTTCTGAAATGTTGCCCTTCATCAATCCCTGCGGTAACTTCACCTCCTTCATGGGTGATGGTAACGAACTTGGCTGGCAGCCCGGCACTGGCTATGACCAAATGCTTGCTTACTCCGGTACTTGGGGTATTGGCTTGCAATTGGCTAAAATGTCCTTCGTGGAAGATCTTTCCCACACTTTCCGTGTAGCTTACTGGCGCGGTACCAACCATGCTGATAACGCTGCTCACGTTGGTGCTCCTGTGAGCATGAGTTATGGCGATCGCACTGGTGCCATGTACCTCACCGAAAACGATTACCTCGTAGAATTTAACTTAGATTCTACCTACCAAATTTACGAAAACCTCCAAGCTGTTGTACAACTTGGTTACATCGTAAACGGTTTCGACGAAGATACTTGGACCAAGAACGTAAACGATCGTGACGCTTACAAAGCCACCCTTACCTTTAACTACAGCTTCTAAGCTATAGTTACTTTATAACCGAAGAGGGGAAAGGCTCTTTCCTCTCTAATTATATCGGAATCTAAAAAAACCCACATTTTTTTAGAGTAAAATTTGGGATTGCACCGGAATGGTTCCGGTGCAATCCCATTTTTTTATTTAGAATAAGGTATTGACCCTTTTTATTCTTACTACTACACTGCGCTCATATTGAGTCACACAGTAAAAGGATTTATATATGTCAAATGCCGTTTCCATGCGTCTTAAAGTATTAGATTTGGTGCCATTTGGGCCCGATGTTTCTGATCACCAAACTTTTTTTGCTCTGCGCCTTGAAAGGCCACAGTGGAAGTCTTGGCGTCCGGGACAATTTGTCATGATACGCCCCACCTCCTTTGGTTTTGAAATTCCATGGGCACGCCCCTTTGGCATCTGTCATGTGACAGATCAGCATCTCATTTGTTTTTTCCAAGTGGTGGGTAAAGGCACGGAGCGCATGGCAGAACTTAAGCCCGGCGATGACGTACAATTGTGGGGTCCTCTTGGTAATGGCTTTGCTTTAGAGCCAGAAACTCCCACCTTACTTTTGGCCGGCGGCATGGGCATTGTTCCCTTTGTGGGCTATGTGCATGAGCATCCAAAGCCATGGAATCTCTCCATGATTTTTGGCCATAAACCTTCCTTGCGCTGTTATCCCTTGGATAGCATCAATGAGCGCATCACCGTGGATACCTTGCAAGAGACAACCCCCGGCGATTTGGACAATTTCATTTATAGCATGCGCGAAGGCATGAAAGACATCGCCGAGCAAGATGGCCTTGTGTTGGCATGTGGGCCTGATCCCTTCTTAAAAACAGTGCAAAAAATGGCCAAAGAGATTGGCGTGCGTACGCAGCTTTCTTTGGAGTCTCGCATGGCTTGTGGTGTTGGGGCTTGTCTTGGCTGTGTGGCCAAGACCACCGATGCATGGCCTGTGGAAGATAAGAAAAATTGGCCTGTACAAACCTGTACTCATGGTCCTGTTTTTTGGGCAGATCAAATTGTGCTTGATTAATGCACGTCCATTTTAAGGTTTGGAGTTATCATGAATCTTTCCGTTACATTGCCCGGTGAAAGACCGCTTACATTAAAAAATCCCATTATTCCTGCTTCCGGCACCTTTGGCTATGGAGTGGAATTTGCTTCCTACGGTGACCTTGCCAAGCTTGGCGGCATTGCCGTGAAAGGGCTTTCCTTAAAGCCAAGGTCCGGCAATCCCACACCGCGCGTGAGCGAAAGTGTGGGCGGCATGCTCAATGCTGTTGGTTTGCAAAACGACGGTGTAGAATCCTTTATAAAGGATAAATTGCCCAAGCTTCCTTGGAAGGAAACGGCCGTCATTGCCAATATCTATGCTTCTAGTGCCGAAGAATTTGCCGAATTGGCAGATATTTTATCGGCAGAAGAAGGCGTGGCTGCTTTGGAAGTAAATATTTCCTGCCCCAATGTGCATGAGGGCGGTATTTTATTTGGCCAAGACCCTGCCATGGCTGCCAAAGTTACCGAAGCTGTGCGCAAAGCATCGCGTAACACTCCGGTAATGATCAAGCTTTCTCCCAACGTAACCAACATTGTGGACATTGCTCGCGCTGTGGAAGGTGCAGGTGCCGATATGATTTCGTGCATCAATACGCTTTCAGGTATGGCCGTGAGCGTGCGCACGCGTAAGCCGCTGTTGGCCAATGTCATTGGTGGCCTTTCCGGCCCTGCCATTAAGCCTGTGGCTTTGCGCTGTGTATGGCAAGTGTGTAATGCGGTGAAGATCCCCGTGGTGGGTCTTGGTGGCATAAGCACGGCAGAAGATGTGCTGGAATTTATTTTGGTGGGTGCCCATGCTGTACAAGTGGGTACAGCTAACTTTATTCAGCCTGATTTTGCTTTTAAGGTCATCGAAGACCTTGCCAATTTGTGCCAACAATACGGTATAGAAGACTTGGAAAGCTTTAGAGGCTCCTTGCATCGCGGTTAGTTTTTCTCCCCTTACTTGCTCGGTGCAGGTGAGGGGATTTTCTTATGTCCTTACCATCTCCTTCATACCTTCAAGCTTCTTTGGAGCACGGCGTGCTGTGGCCTTGCACTGTGCGTTATTCTGCCAGAGTAAAGCGTGCTAAAATCAGCGTGGACGGGCAAGGCTCTGTGGAGCTTATTTTTCCCGAGCAACGCGTCTACACTCCTGCTCAAGTAGAAAAATTTTTGCAGTCCATGGTGCCGTGGTTACAGAAGACCATAAATTCCTTGGTGCCACAAGCTTTACAGGCTGAGCGAGCAGAGCAATGCTTGCAAAAAATCACCGGTTGTTTTTCCACTGACATTCTTCCAGCGTCCATTAATCTGCCTTTATTGGGTGAAGTGTGGCATGTGTATGTGCAGCCCAAGCGTGGTGGCTATATGAAACTGCATGAGGTGAAGGGTGAGCATGGCGCAGGGGGTGGGCAGGTGGTACTGTATGCCCATGATACGGAAGTGAAGTCTTGTTGTAAGCTCTTGCAAAAATGGCTGGTGAAGAAATCCCTGCCGGTGTTGCAAGAAAAAACCTTAAATTTTGCCCAAGATTTACATTTGCATGTGGAAAAGGTGAGCGTAGGTGCGCAAAAGGGGCGTTGGGGCTCGTGCTCTGCCACAGGAAACATACGGCTCAATTGTAGGCTCATGCTTTTACCAATATATTTGGCTGAGCATGTGATTTTGCATGAATTGTGTCACCTTGTGCATATGAATCATTCCAAAGCTTTTAAGGACGTACTGGAAAAAGTATCTCCCAACTCTTTGCGTAAAGATAAAGAGCTGATACGCTCTTGGAAAGAATTGCCTCTATGGGCTGTTATCTCGTAATATAAAGGAAAAAATATGCAAACTCTTGATTATAGAACCTTACCCTGTCCTCAGCCAGTGGTGCAATGCCGTAATTTTTTACAAGAAAATGCTGTGCAGGAATTTCAGATTTTAGTGGATAATGAACCGGCCGTGGAAAATCTTACGCGCTATTTGGAGCAACAAGGTTTTAGTGTGCAACACATGGCGCAAGGCAGAGATTATGCTCTTACAGCTGTGAAACAAGAGGGGGGAGCATCGACGGATGCAGTGCAGTCTTCAGTGCAAAATGCTTCGCAGTCCACAACTGATGTTGAGGCGACAGAAAGTATTTTGGTATTTATCACCACAGAAACCATGGGACGCGGCGATGAAGATTTGGGCACAAAGCTCATGACCAGCTTTTTGGCCACCTTGCCGGAAATGGGCAAAAGCTTATGGCGTGTGGTGCTCTTAAATGGCGGCGTAAAATTATCGGCAGCAGCTGGTGCACCCTTGGAGCATTTGCAAGCTTTGGAAAAAGCAGGCGTGGATGTGCTTGTGTGCGGCGCGTGCTTGAATCATTATGGCTTATTGGAGCAGAAAGCGGTGGGGCAAACATCTAATATGCTGGATATTGTTACATCGTTACAATTGGCGTCTAAAGTTATTCGTCCTTAACAGGCAGTTGAAAAAGGGCAAACTACTGCGTCAGACTTGTTTTTTGTTTCAGTCACGTATGTCTTGATACGCGTTGCTCTCGATTTGCGTAATTGCTCGTGCCTCGCAAACGCAAACGCCTTTGGCGCCCTTTGGGTCGGACTTCTTTCACAAAAAATGTCGTCTTCCTTGTATTTCGCCCTTTTTGACCAGCCTGTATTGCTACAGGATGTAGCTTGCCCCGCAGGGGAGCAAAACAAAGCCAGCCGAAATTTACTTTCGGCGTCAACGACTTTTGCGATAGCTTGTGTTGCACAGGACGTGCAACCAAGCGTTATCTAGCAGACGCTTGAAAAGGGTCAACCTACTGCGTTAAAATAAAAAAGCGAAGCTTTTGTGAAGCTTCGCTTTATGTAAAATTTCTATGGAAAAAACTTATGCGTGGCCGGCTTTCTTGGATTGTCCCCAAGTGTTGTGGTCAGCTTCTACACGATAAATTTGAACATGATACATTTTGCCTTTACTGCAACGAGGGCAGCCGTCTGTCACCAAGAGGCAGTGAGGGTCCAACTCCAAAGCGTCAATTCCAGCACTATGAAGTATCTCAGTAGCTCGACCTTGTTCCCAAACAATGGGGCTTCCGCATTTGCCACACTCAACAAAAAGCATCTCAGGGTCAAAGCCTTGGCGGCCCGCAGTGGGGTAGGCTTTGCTGATATCCTGCATATTATCCTTCTTCACGATAAACCTTCCTCGATACCGGTCTGCAGGTAAATTCTGCACACCTTCATAATATATATAAGTCCAAATGAATTTATATGCAAGCCCCTTGCTCATTTTTTAATAAATCGCTAGAGTAGTTACATGAAAAAAAGGCGCCCTATTGGCTTATTATCTGCGGAATTGCGTAATCAAATTGCCGCTGGTGAGGTGGTGGAAAGACCTGCCTCTGTGTTGAAGGAACTTGTGGAAAACTCGCTAGATGCGGGAGCTACACAAGTGGATATTGTATTGGAAAATGGTGGGCAAGGGCGCATTCGCATTCAAGATAATGGCCATGGCATTGCCCCCGAAGAATTGGAATTGGCAGTGACGCGTCACGCCACCAGTAAAATTCAAAATTTGAATGATCTTTCTTCCATTTATTCCTATGGTTTTCGCGGAGAAGCCTTACCAAGCATAGCTTCGGTGTCACGCTTTAGCTTAACCTCTTGTGTGGCGCATGGTGAAGAAAGTACCGCGACCAAAGGTCTTGGGCATCGCATCGATGTGGAATATGGGCATGTGCTTAAATCTGGCCCAGCTCCCTTGCAACAAGGCACCATTGTGGAAGTGTGCGATCTTTTTTCTAATATTCCGGCACGTTTGAAATTTTTAAAAAGTCCCGCCACGGAAAATAAAAAAGCTCAAGAATGGCTTACACGTTTGGCTTTGGCCAAGGCTGATGTGGGTTTTAGCTTGCATTTGGGACAACGCGAAGCCTTGCGTTTTCCCGCTGGGCAAAGCCTTATGGAGCGTCTTGGTGAAATTTGGCCACCACTCATCACGGAAGCTTTGCGTCCCTTCGATGTGACACATAAAGAGCATCGCGCCTTTGGGCTCGCTTCACTGCCACATGTGAGTCAGCCGCGCGCCGATAGAATGCTTTTTTATGTGAATGGGCGAGCTGTACAAGATAAAACGCTTATTTCAGCCGTGCGTGAAGCCTATAAAGGGCGTCTTACCACCAAAGATTATCCACAAGTGGTGCTTTTTTTAGAGATTGACGGCGAAGAGGTGGATGTGAATGTGCATCCTGCCAAAACAGAAGTGCGCTTTCGGGATACATCGTCGGTATTTTCTTGTGTACGTCGAGCCGTGCTTTCGGTGTTAGAGAGTATGCCTACCCATGGCGATGCGGTGCAAATGGGCACTTTGGCTATGCCTTATGACATGCCGGAACAACCTCAAGGTTTTTGGGGCCGCATAGATGCCACCGGTGTCATGGATGGGCAAAAGGTGACGGCTCCGCCATATGCTTCTGCCCATGTGGACAATGAGAGTCCGAACGAGAGTCCTGTGGTGGCGGCTCCATCTTTTACATCAAACCCCGTTCATGCGCCTTCATGGCAGGGCCTGCGCGAAGACATGACGCCCTATGGGCCGGATTTGGAAAGCAATACTCAAAGGGAAATGTATGCAGCTTCGCAAGGTTTTCAGAGGCAAGAATACGCTGCTGTGGATGTTTCGGAACCTGCCTTTGCAGACCCCTTCCCTGCAGTGTCTTGCGCCATGTCGCCCACGGTTGCGTCAGAGCAAGAGCTTACCTATTTGGGGCAAATAGCACAGACCTATTTGGTGGTGCGTGATGGCAATGGACATATGCTGTTGCTGGATCAGCATGCTGTGCATGAAAGAATTTTATATGCCCGCATAGAGCATGCCACCTTGGATAGACAGTATTTGGCATTGCCCTTGGAAATAGCTGTGCACGATTCCGAACAAGAACGCTGGCAAGAGCTACAGCCCACTTTTGAGCGCATGGGATTTGCCTTAGAGTTACAAGAGAGCACTGTTTTTATGAAAGCGCACCCAGTGTTACTGGAAAGTGGTGCGGCTAAAGCTTTTGTACAAGATGCTTTAGCTGGGCGCAAAGATGATTTGTCTGCTTTGCTTATTTCCTTTTCGTGCAAAGGTGCCATTAAGGCCGGCCAAGCCTTGACGCATGATGAAGCCGTAGGGTTATTGCAGCAATGGCTACAAGCGCCACAAAGAGATTTTTGCCCTCATGGACGACCTGCAGTACTGCGTTTTGGGGCTCGAGATTTAGAAAAAATGTTTAAAAGGGCCTAGATAAAAGAGCAAAACATGACAGAAAAAAAAGATTCCCCTCGTCTCATTCTCTTTGCCGTGTGTGCGGCGCAATTTTTCATGCCCTTCATGGTGGCTGGGGTGAATTCTATTTTACCGCCCATAGGGGAGAGCACTGGAGCCTCGGCCCAAGAATTGAGCCTCATCACGACTTTTTATATCTGGGGCTTGGTGGTGGCGCAGCTCACCGCAGGGCGCATGGGCGATATATGGGGTAGACGGCGCATTTTTCTCATGGGATCTGCACTCTTTGTCATTACCAATATGCTCATAGGTTTCATGGAAAATATTTTTGCCATTCAAGCCTTGCGTACCATACAAGGCCTTGGTGCCGCCATTTTTTCTGCTTCGGGTTTGAGCATATTGGCCGTGGCCGCGCCACAAGGCAAACGGAATCAATACATTGCCTTTTCTGCCACTGCCATTTATGTGGGCATTGCCTGTGGTCCGCCTGTGGCCGGCTTCATAGGGGGAACTTTTGGGTGGCAATGGCTCTTTTGGGGAACGGGTTTTGCCGGTTCTCTCACATGGCTGTTCATGCGTTTTGCCGTACACGAGGAGTGGTTTGAAGCCAAGGGCGAACCCTTCCACTGGATGGATGCACTTATTTATGCCATAGGCATGGGCTGTATAACCTTTGGGGCAACGTGGCTCAAGAGCTCCACCGTGGTGGGCGTGTCACTTATTGTATTGGGCATGATCACAGTGGCTTTTTATGTGCGCCAAGAAATGCACGCTAAATATCCACTTTTAGATGTACGTTTGCTCATACAAAACAAAGTTTTCGCCTTATCTTCCTTGGCGGCTTTCATTAATTACAGTGCTATTTTTGGCATGGTGATTTTCTTTAGCTTGTATTTACAGGTTGTGCTTGGTGTCAGTGTGGAAAGAGCCGGCTTGTATTTGTCCTTACAATTCATTGCGCAGGCTTTGGTGAGTTCCAGAACGAGCTCCTTGGTGAATACCTTCGGCGGGGCCAAGGTGAGTGCTGTGGGCATTGCCCTATGTGGTGTGGGGCTTTGTGTATCTGCTTTTATGGATAGGGACAGTTCCTTGGCTTTATTCTTTACGGCGCAGATAATTTTGGGTGTGGGAGTAGGTTTTTTTGCCGCGCCCAACACGTCTGTTATTTTAGAAAGTGTAGATAAAGCGCACCTCGGACAAGCATCCAGTGTGGTGGGTAGCATGCGCACCGTGGGTGCTTTGGTAAATACCAGCATTGTGACCATTAGCTTTGGCTATTTTTTGGGGGATGAGCCGGTACATGCAGGCAATATAGATGCTTTTTTACAAAGCATGAAGGTGGATTTACTCCTTTTTGGCCTATTGAATATTGTCGCCATAGCTTTTGCTTTAGGTCGAGGTAAGGCTCTTTCTAAGCAAGTATAACAGGTTGATAAATAAGATTATCTTTGTTGGAGTAGGGTGTAGAGTTGCACGGCCAATGCATCCAGCACGCGAGCCGGATTTACATTATATTGCAAGGCTTCTTGGGCGGCGTCTATATATTGAGTGACGGCAAGTCGTTTTGGGGCTTGTAAAGGAGCAAAACAAGCTGAAAGAGGCCCTTTTAGGGCTAAGCTATCACCGGGGATAAGCGTGGTCAGGAGGCGTTTTTGACACAATAACAGCACTTGCGTGGCGATTTCCGGTGTGACAGCACCTTTTCCCCCCGTCATGGTCCACCAACCTGTACCTCTTTGCAAAAAAGTGGCTAGAGCCGCTTCCCACGGGCCCATTTCTTGAGCCACTGCATGGGCTTTGGGCCAAGGAAGGGTGTATACCCAAGACCTTGAAACCAAGGTGGGGAGGATTTGCTCTCGCTGGGCTGTGAGCAAGACAAAAAGTGTGGTGGGGGAGGGCTCTTCTAGCACCTTCAAAAGAGCATTGGCCGCCGCAGTGCGTGACGTATCTATACCGCTAATAATAACAACACGCTTTTGCCCACTGCGGGTGGTGTCTCCCATCTTTCCTTTGAGGGCTTGCGCGTTTTCTTTATTGAGAGCACGGACAGGGCCGGGATTTTCTGCATCGGCTGTATTGGATATGCGCCCGTCAAAGGCCAGCACATCGCCATGGATGCGCATGCCAATGTGTAAGCAGGAAGGGCATTGTCCGCAAGGCTGTATGGAAAACTGTTCTGCAGGGAGGGCGTTTAGGCGTTGTTGGCAATGTTGTACAGCGGCCCACCAAAGAGCCATGGATTGCCTTTCTTCTTCTACGCCGCCTTCCAGTAAAAGCACTTGAGGGGCGTGTTCCATGCCACAGAGTGTGACACGCGCTTGCTGCAAATGCTCTTGTAAGGCAGGAGCAAGGGCCTTGCGCGCATCTTCCACGCAAAGCCCTAAATCTGCATCCTTAGCAATTTTAGCCATGGATTTTTTTACGCACAAGTAATGGTTTGATCGCGCTCTGGGCCCACGGACACATAGCTGATTTTAACCTTACAAAGCTCTTCAATTCTTTCTATATAGGCACGCACTGTGGCTGGTAAGCTTTCCCAAGTGGTGCAAGCGGTGATATCTTCGGTGAAGCCAGGCATGGACTCATAAATGGGTTCCACTTGGCCAAGGCCGCCTTCTTCTTGTGGAGGGAATTGTATCACTTGTCCCTGATATTTGTATCCTGTGCAAATGAGAAGCTCTGGCATATTACGCATGACATCAAGCTTGGTGAGGGCAATGTCGGTGAGACCGTTTAAGCGAATGCTCTCTCGCAAAATAACAATATCAAGCCAGCCGCAACGGCGTGCGCGACCTGTGGTGGCACCAAATTCATGCCCGTGCTTGCGTAAAAACTCACCCACTTCATTTTCCTGTTCGGTGGGGAAGGGGCCTGCACCCACACGAGTGGTATAGGCTTTAACTATACCCACAATGCTGTCTAGCTTACGCGGAGAAGCCCCGCTACCCGAAGCCGCACAAGGGGATACGGTATTGGAAGAGGTCACAAAGGGGTAGGTGCCATGATCAATGTCTAAATGTGTGCCCTGTGCACCCTCAAAAAGTACACGCTGGCCTTTTTCCCATGCTGCATCAAGTACAGAAGAAACATCGTCAAGGAAGGGGATGAGGCGCGGCGCAATGCTCATGACTTGCTCAAAAACTTGCTCAACGTCCAAGGTGGGCGCATTATAAAGGCTTTTGAGTAGAGCATTTTTTTCTTCTAAAGCGGTGCTTATTTTGGTGCGCAATAATTCGGGATTGGTTAAATCCACAGCGCGGATGCCAATGCGAGACATTTTGTCTTCGTAGCAAGGACCAATGCCGCGACCTGTGGTGCCAATTTTATTGCCGGCTTTGTGTTGCTCACGTGCTTGGTCTAAAGCTGTGTGATAGGGCATGATAAGATGCGTTTTTTTGCTAATCTTAAAACGCTCTGGTGCGATGGAAATGCCTTGTTGGCTCAACTTGTCCATCTCTGCGAGCAGGACAAAGGGGTCGCAAACAACTCCATTGCCTATGCAACAAATTTTATTTTCATGTAAAATGCCAGAGGGGATAAGGTGTAAAATGGTTTGCTCATTGCCCACCTTAATGGTGTGACCGGCATTATTTCCGCCTTGAAAGCGAACAATAACATCCAAGTCTCGGCTGAGTAAGTCTACAATTTTACCCTTACCTTCATCGCCCCACTGGGCGCCTACTATAACTACATTTGACATATATTTACCTCATTTGTGTACTGCAAAAAAGCTTACTTGCGCATAAAATATTTACACAAAGCCTTAAATGACTACGCTATAGATGTTTGTAAGTCAAACGATGTTTTTCAATTTTTGCCGGCCGGCATTGTAAAGGCTTATGCTGAATCCTGAATAAAACGTTAGAGGGGTTTTTTCGGCTTAAATATAAGTTGGTTAGCCTTGGGTTTTTCCACAGGTTCTTCTGCTTTTTGGACCAGATCTTTTTCTAAGCTAAAATTTGAAAGTTGCATGCTGCCATTTTCAGGGCGCATTTGCTGGCTCCAATGGTAATTAAAGAGCTGATTTTTCCAACGCTTTGCTTGAATGAAGGAAAAAACTAAAGCCGCCTCTTCCCAGCGTTTTGTGGGTTCAAAGCGGTGGACTTTTTCGGCGTAGGTATCCCATAGAGCCATGAGGGAGGCTTCGTCCAAAGCATCCAATTGACGGGCCAATTTATGTAAAAGCGATTCCATATGGTCTCCAACGTATAAGATTATATTGATTTATTCTCAGAGTTTGCACAAAATTAATGCACATGACTGAGCAGTATAACCTTGATGCTCTACATATGTAGCAGAAAAAAACTAAAAGGCCAAGAGATAAGCCACGGGCAAAGCTTTTGGGGGGGCTTAGGTATTGAAAATTGCAAGTGTGTGCAGCTTGTGCTAAACTTATGCTCGCGTTGATTCAAAGGCGCATGGTTCACGGCGTTATTGGTGATGTTTACCCATATCTTGCCACATAATTATATTAAAGAGGATGTTATGAGCGATTTAAAAGACATGTACAAGAAAGTTCAAAAAGATGCTTTCCCTGATACTATGACCATTACCATTGGTGAAGAAAGCATGGTGTATAAAAAACGTACATGGAATATTGACAATGAAGAAAAGGGTTTGCGCTACGGTGAAAACCCCGATCAACCTGCGGCCTTGTACCAAATGGTAGAAGGGAGCATAAGCTGCGGTGGTTTAACCTGGCGCGGCCCCACGCAGGGTATTGTGTCTGCCATGACGGAAGCAAATATGATTCAAGCTGGCAAGCATCCAGGCAAGACAAACCTCACCGACGTGGACAATGGTGCAAATATTTTACAATACTTGGCGCAGCACCCTGCCGCCATTATTTTAAAGCATAATAATCCTTGCGGTGCGGCTTGGTCGCGTGAGAGCATTGGTGATGCGCTGGAAAAAGCCTTTTGGTGCGATCGCATTGCTGCCTTTGGCGGTGCTGTGGTGGTGAACCGTGAATTGGACATGCGCTCTGCAAAACTCATTGCCGATAATTACTTTGAAGTGGTGGCTGCCCCTGCCTTTGCCGAAGGCGTGCTTGATGTGCTTAAGAGCCGTAAAAACTTGCGCATTATCCAGCTTTCTGGTTTGGCTCGCTTGGAAGAACTGACACAGTCTTCTTTCCTCGATATTAAAAGTTTGTCTGATGGCGGGCTCATTGTGCAAAAATCTTTTGTAAACAGCATTACCTCACCTTGTGATTTTCTTTCTGCCACTGCCACCACCAAGGAAGGCGTCACCGTAACGGCACGTAAGCCCAATCCACAAGAAATGGACGACTTATACTTTGCGTGGGCCGTGGAGTCTGGCGTAACTTCCAACTCCATTATTTTTGCCCGGAATGGTGCCACGGTGGCCATTGGTACCGGTGAACAAGATAGAGTGGGCTGCGTGGAGTTGGCCATTCATAAAGCCTATACAAAATATGCAGATACCATATGTTTTAAAGAGCAAAACATGACCTTGTACGAATTGAAGCTAAAAGCTGCAGAGAATGAAGAATTTGCCGCAATTTTGGCAGATATTGAAGCGCGTACCAAGGAAGCCCATGGCGGTCTTGCCGGTTGCGTGTGTATTTCTGACGGCTTCTTCCCCTTCCGTGATGGTGTAGATGTGGCCATGGCAGAGCAAATCACCGCCATAGGTCAACCCGGCGGCTCCATGCGCGATCATGAAATCATTGCCGCATGTAACGAGAAAGCACCTCAGGTGGCCATGGTATTCACAGGTCAGCGTTCTTTTAAACACTAGAATTTATAAAAAATCATTATTAGGGGAAAGGTCTTAGGGCTTTTCCCCTTTTTTTGCGTCCTTGTTTTTATGAGGCCATAAACAGAGAAGCGCGCTTTGATGAAGAGTTCATTTTGCGGATAAGCTTGGCCTAGGCGAGATCCTTTTTTCTCCATAAAAAGTAAATAAAAGCGTAAAATTCCTCATATGAAATGGCCCAAAAAACTTTTTTAATTTTTTTTTAGGCCATTTTTTGGGCTTTTTTGCCCTGTTTTTTTTCTAGACTTTTTTTAACGTGGTATTCTTACATGAAAAAATTATTAATGCGCATAAAATTCATCTAACTTAACACTATAAAATGTCTAGACATTTCTTTGCAATAAAGTTTTTTTTCCTGTAAGAATGAGATTAGTAAAAAGTTAAGGGAGTCTTGGTCAGCTTTGCACTTATTTGGAGAGCAAAGATTGACGGGCCAAAAGGCCTAGGAGCACAGCTCCGGCTTGGGCCACGTTGAGCGAGTCAAAATTGTTTTGCATGGGTATGTAGAGCAACTCATGACAACGCTTGGCGATGCCAGGACGCATACCCTTACCTTCATTGCCAAGAACCAAAACTGCCGGAAGAGGCAAAGTGTCGGTGAAGGCATTGAGGGAATTTTGCTGAGCTTTCATGCCGGTTCCCACGATGGAAAAGCCCATTTCTTCGGCTTCATCCAAGGCGTGACCCAGATTGGTCACTTGGGAGATGGCTAAATGCTCAAAGGCGCCAGCGGCGGCTTTTTTGGCAGCATCGCCAAGGTAAGCGCTGTTATGCTTGGGAAGAATAAGCCCAGCGGCGCCAAGGCCGTAAAGAGTACGCGCCAGCGTGCCCACATTTCCCGGGTCCTGCACTTGATCAAGGGCCACAATGAGGGGAAAGGGGTTTTGCAAAGCTTTTTGCAAGAGTTCTGGCAAAGGGCTTTGGCGAGTGGCTCCAAGCCTAGCAATGACACCTTGATGCTGCGCACTGCACATGCGGTCAAGGGCAACGCCATCCACCAAGGAAAAGCGAATGTCATGGGCGCGGCACAGGTCGAGCATAATGTTAGCTTCTTGGTGGCGCAGGCCTTTTTTGAGAAAAAGGGTGTCCACACGCAAAGGTTCAGATTGTAAGAGTTCCAGCACAGGCTTGATGCCTGCCAGTAGGGGCGCTTGGTTTTTCATATATACGTCCGTTAGGTTAGGATTTTAGATGGTGTGATTGCTACGCACCATAAGAGGGGTGGTTATGTCAAGTAAAGTCTTTTCTCAAGAAATGTCATCTTCCAAAGCTTTCATGGGTATTTTTCTTTGTGCCATGCTGTTTATGGTGGGTTGTAGCTCGAAAAATGCTTCCATGATGCCAGCTCGTAAATATTCTCAAGGTTCTGTGGGCGACGCAAAACTAACCGCTAAGCAAAAAGAAATTTTTTATAAAACAGGACAGCTTGATAAAAACCTTCCCAAAAAAGCCTTACCTGCCGTGGCAGAACAGTATAGCCACTTTTTAAATGGTGGCCGCCGCACCATGGAAGTTTTCTCTCAGCGTTCTGAGGATTACTTGGGTCATGCGCGTGATATTTTTCGCGCCAAGGGTATGCCTGAAGAATTGGCTTATTTAGCCATCGTGGAAAGTGGGTATAAGCATACGGCAAAGTCCCATGCCGGTGCCGCAGGTACTTGGCAGTTCATGCCTTACACAGGCAAAATGTATGGCTTGCGTCAAGACACATGGCTTGATGAGCGTTTAGATCCGTACAAATCAGTGGAAGCTGCCGCCACCTATCTTAAGCGTTTACACTCCTATTTTGATGATTGGCTCTTGGCCGTGGCTGCCTATAATGCCGGCGAAGGCAAAATTGGTCGCGCTTTAGAAGCCACAGGCACCAAAGACTTTTTCTCCTTGGTGGAAAAAAATCACACCCTCAGTGATAAAATGCAATTGCGCACCGAAACTTTGGTGTATGTGCCGCGCTTTTTGGCTGTGAGCAAAATTATGCGCAACCTTGGTCCTTTGGGCTTTGACACCGTACACCATGAGCGTGATTCCCTCCATGCTCGCGTGGAAGTACGCCCCAATACAAATCTTAAAGGTCTTGCTTCTGTATCTGGTCTTTCTTGGGCAGAGTTTCGCGAAATCAATGCCGCTCATAAGAAAACCACCAGTCACAAATCACATACCACCTATGCTTATGTGCCGCATAGTAAAGAGCGCGCCAGTGAAAATTACATTGCCAGCTCCGCCAGCCGCGCTATGGTAGCAAAGGCTAAACCTAAAACCAGTAAGAGTGGTACATATAAAGTGAAATCCGGTGAAAGTTTATCCACCATCGCGCATAAGCATGGCATCTCCATTGCTAGCTTGCGTCAGGCCAATAATATGAAATCTTCCACCACCATTCGTGTGGGGCAGGTATTACGTTTGCCCAAATCCGGAAAGAGCACAGCGGTGGCTTCTGCCCCTAAAAGCAAAGTAAGCAAATCCTCCAAGAAGAGCAGTGCTCCGCGTCTCATGGGATATAAAGTAAAATCCGGTGAAAGTCTTTCCGTCATAGCTCATAAGCATGGTACTTCCGTGGCTGAGCTCATGAAATTGAATAACTTGAGCAACGCCTCCAAAGTGCGCATAGGGCAAACCTTGAAGGTGCCAACTTCAAAGGTTGTGGCGCAAAAGAAAGTGCATGTGGTTAAATACGGCGACACCGTGGGCGGTATTGCTCTTAAGTATAACTTGTCCACCGCGCAATTGCTCAAGATCAATAAAAAAGATTCGGCTAAAATCCGCGAAGGTGAAAAGCTTTTAGTTTCCATGCGCTAAGTAAGTAGTTGACACTGAAAAAGCACTTAAGCATTAGTAAAAATGGAATTTATAGCTCAAAAAACTTAATAAATTTTGCCGGAAATAAACGTAGGGAACACGTTTTCTGGCAAAATTTAGACATATGAAATGCTTTTTTCAGCTGTCAGCTACACAAGACGTGCCTCTGGCATGGCTTGCCGCCACGTAAAATAAGCCGTCACTTGCTTACGGCGTCCCCGAAAGGGGTATTTGGAGTGAGCGTGCCTTTCTTAAAAACGAGTGGAAACACGTTTTTAAGCATCGACTAAGTCCATTCACAATATTGGGGAGAGAATGAAAATTTTCTCCCTTTTTTTATGCTTTCTTCTCGCGCAATGGTGTAAAAGTTACAAAAAAGTATTTTTTGCTAGAGATTGTCTTTGACAGACACTTCTGAATACTGTATACGAAAAATACTAATTATGAATATCTTTTACAGGAGATTACTATGTTTGACTTACATATGGGTTTTGATGGAAATTTTGGCGAATATGGTGGCCAATTTGTACCAGAAGGACTTAAGGCAGCCTTAAATGAAGTGGGGCAGGCTTTTTTACGTTATAAAGATGATCCCACCTTTGTGGCTGAGCGCGCTCACTACATGAAAAACTATCAGGGACGTGAAACTCCAGTTTTTCATTGCGAGCAGCTTTCTAAAAAGTGCGGCGGTGCGCAAATTTGGTTGAAGCGTGAAGATTTAAATCATCTTGGTGCGCATAAAGTAAGTAACACCGTGGGGCAAATTTTATTGGCTCGTCGCATGGGCAAAAAGCGTATCATAGCTGAAACAGGTGCCGGACAACACGGTGTGGCCACGGCGGCCACGGCAGCGCTCATGGGCATGGAATGCGTTATTTATATGGGCCAAAAAGATATAGAACGCCAACGCTTGAATGTTTTTCGCATGGAAATGATGGGCGCTAAAGTGGTGGCGGCCACCAAGGGGTATCAAGGCTTAAAAGATGCTGTGGACATGGCCATCGAAGATTTAGTGCAAAATATGGACACCACTTTTTACCTTTTGGGCTCTGCTGTGGGACCGTATCCGTATCCTGCCATGGTGGGATACTTCCAATCGGTTATTAGTGAAGAGTCTCGTCGTCAAATGCTTGATCATTGCGGAGCTTTGCCCCATGCTGTACTTGCCTGTGTGGGGGGAGGATCCAACGCAGTGGGTGCTTTTATGCATTATTTAAATGACGCTTCAGTGCGCCTTGTGGCGGCAGAGCCGGGCGGACGTGGTGCTGCATATGGGCAGCATGCAGCCTCTCTTTCTTTGGGAAAGCCTGCCATCCTGCATGGCTATAAGTCTTATGTTTTGTGCGATGATGCTGGAGAGCCCGATGAGGTGCATTCCATTTCTGCCGGTTTAGATTATCCAGGTGTAAGCCCTTTCTTGGCATATTTAAAAGATCAAGGTCGCTTAGACTGCACTGCAGTGGGCGATAAAGCTGCTCTGGATGCTTTCTTTATGTTGTCACGCACCGAGGGCATTTTGCCAGCTTTAGAGTCTGCTCATGCTGTGGCAGCAGCCATACAGATGGCACCCTCCTTGAGTGAGGATACGCATTTGTTAGTGAACTTATCTGGACGTGGTGATAAGGATGTGGCTCAAGTGGAAGCCATGGTGTCACGCGGGGAGTATACGCCTAGCCAAGTGTAGCGAAATTTTTTTCATACCAAGGCTCAGAAAGGCGTTAGCTTTTTTGGGCCTTTTTTTATGCGTATATGTCTACTTGACAAAGCTAAAAGGCTTTATTAGGAGTATCGTGTTGTTTTTAAACCATAATTGAAGTGATACTTTTATGGGGACTTTGTTAGATAAGGATAATTTATGACACGCATTACGAAAAAACTTTCTTTAACCATGTTGACTCTTGGACTTATTGGCATGATGTTTATGCCCCAGATGGCTGAAGCCAAGAGAAAAGCCAAAGAAAAATCACATATGATGCAAGGCGAAGCCTCTTGGTATGGAGAAGACTTTCACGGGAAAAAAACTGCCAGCGGACCCATTTATGATATGGATCAGCCCACAGCAGCGCATCGTACTTTGCCTTTTGGTACTGTGCTTGAAGTAAAAGACACCAGTACCGGAAGACGCACTGTGGTGTGTATTACTGATCGTGGGCCTGTATCGCGTAAGCGTTGTGTGGATTTATCGCGTTCGGCTGCCATGGAATTAGATCTTGGTGTGCGTGGTGTTACGCCTGTGACCATGCGCCTTGTGGGGGACACCTCTGGGCAGGTACTTGATAGCTCCGAAGCTTTTTATGTGCAGGTGCAAAAAGATGCCAAGGGAACTTTAGAAAAAGTAGGCCCTTTTAGTAATTTTGCCGATGCTACGGTTATGCAAGATATTTTACAACAAAGCTATGAAAAAGCCGTTATAGTGATGGCTTCTGCTCAATAAAGACTTTTTACGTTGTATTCGTTTTTTTATATTTATGTGAACATTGTCTTTTTATTGACAAAGTTTGCAGAATGCATAAAGATTATATTGCTTGACTTAAATACACGTTAACATCGGAGGCTTTATGAAAAAACTCTGTTTTTTAGGTGGTATTGTATGTTCAGCTTTACTTATGGCGAGCCCTTTTGCACAGGCCGCTGAGCGCACAGGTAAAGAGCTTTTTACGTCGTGTTCTTCGTGTCATACGCCGTCCAAGCGCGGTCTTGGCGGTAAGAGTGAAGCGTATTTGCTGGATAAATTTGCTTATTATCAAAACAGTAAGTACAAAGCCATGAAGGTGCTTTTTGATGCCATGTCGGAAACAGAAAAAGTGGCTTTAGCTAAGTATATTGAAAGCATGAAGTAAAAAAGAAATAGTATGCTATAAAAAAAGACTGCACGGTATCATGCAGTCTTTTTTCATATGTATAAAGCTTTGGCTAGTAAGACATGGCTTGTTTATAACCTGCCAAGCGTTTGCTTTCTTTGCGAGATCGCTGCAAACTTTTTTGTGATTCAAGTTTTTTTTCTTTTGCCAAGCTTTGAAGGCGTTTTTGCATGCTTTGCAATTGAAGTAATTTTGCTTTGTAAACAGACTCCGGACATTGACTGCGTAAGGCCCACGCTTCTTGTACAAGCTTGCTACGACGCTCAGACAATACTTCTGCTTGGTCGTAATCATCTTTAGAAAGGGCCGTCAACTCTTGCATACTCAAATCAAGGGCTGTATCAAGCATTTTTTCAGGTGTCAGCATGCATCTTCCTTTTGTATAGGCTTAAGGCCTATTTTTAAAGGGTTTGCTCTATGGATTGGCGCAAAGTTTGGGTGATTTGTTTCCATTTTTCGCATGTGGGTACATATTCATATTCCAGTAAGTCGGCAAAAAGTACCCAATCTTCGCTTTCTAAAACTTCAGCCATTTCTGAAAGGAGGGCAGAAAGCTTTTCGGAATTGGTGGAAAATTCAATGGTTTTTTCAAGGTTAAATTGATTGCGTAAAGCTTCAATCATGCCCATAAAATCACGGGTGACATCCAATAAATCTTGAAGAAGTTCTAAACCTTCGGTGTCGTCGGCTTGTCGGAAAAGGCTTGCCACTTGCTTGCCACCAGCCATCATGAGCTGTGAAACTTTAAACATTTCTTCTGTAATATCTAAAGCCATTTGCTTAACAGGCACAGAGCGAACTTCTACACTTTCAATGAAATTACTTTCAATATCTTCGGCTTGATGTGGATAGATTTCCGAAAATTGTTCTTTATTTACGAGAACATCGGTAATTATGCGATTTTCCATGTTGGAATTTTCCATTACTTTTACCAATATCTCTTGCAAGTTGCTGAAATTAGTCACCTGCATATCACTTTGACTTCCGTCAATAATTATCATGATCCCTCCTCCATTCCCGTGGGAAAAGTCAGTTTAGACTGTAAACTTAGCAAAGAATATGCCAAAAGTATAGAATATTTTGCCTACTGCGCGAATGTATCTTGGCTTGTTAAGGCCATGGCTTCATACCAAGTCAAAAGGTGGCTACGTAAGGATTGTACAAGCGTGAGAAAGTCTTGCATGGCGCCACCGTGTTCTTGAAACAAGACGAGCCATAAATAGCTCAATGCTTTAAGTTCTGCACAGTTGCCCAATAGATGTTGTATGGTTGTGCATGTTTGTATGATGCGCTCGCCGTGTTGCTTTGAGGGCATACGAGTAAGAAGAAGTATTTGCTCTTCTAATAAAATCAAAAGTTTTGTGCAACTATGCAAGTGTTCTGCTATGTGTTTACGAAAAGCAGGTGTAAGCGCAGTAATATGCTCTAAAGGAGCAGGGCCGTAGTTTTGTCTATCGTCAAGAATATGACGATAAAAATGTCTTTGAATCATAAGCCAATGGCTTCGTTCTTCTTTTTCGTGCCCTGAGAGGCATTGCAAGGTGGCAAAACCTAGTTCATCTTCTAGGCTAAGCCAGATACGTGCTTCTTGTTGTGGGAATAAAGGCCAGCTTTTATGTTCTAAGAAATACAAAGCCAATTCACGTACTGTATGGCTGGAAATACAGGTCAGGCAAGGTTGCGAATCGTGCTTATCTTTTTGATGCACACAAGGAGAGTGAAATACGCACGGGTGACAGGGCAGTGCCGGTTCAAGGCAGCAGGCTTGTGGCATATAGGGGCCTGTATCCCATGCCTGGGCTGTAGCCAGGAAAATGGAAAGCACTGGAACATCTAAGCCTGCCGCTAAATGCATGGTTCCGGTATCATTGGTAATGAGAAGGCCACACTGATGTAATACAGCTCCCAGGTGCGGAATATCTGTTTTACCAATAAGATTTATGTAGGGGTGAGATATTAGTTGGCTGTTGCAACATTGCTCATAGCTGAGGGCCAAGTCTTTTTCTGCAGGGCTACCTAAAAGAATAGGGCACAATTGACGTTCTTGCCAAAGAGCAGCACCCACCTCAGCAAAATGTTCCACCGCCCATTGCCGTCTTTTTTCGCTGGCTCCCAGTTGGAAAGCCACATAACCGGCGCAATTTTTGGGGGCGTGCTTTTGTAAAATTTGTAAAGCACTTTCCTGTAAAAAAAGACAGGGTGTTGCTAATCCTCGTAAGGGGCTTTGAGTATGCTGCGTTGTAAGGCCGGAAAGCCCTGCCACAGAGCGAAACATGTCTACAATATTAAAGGGACAGTTGAGGCGTTCGGCGCTGGCACCTTGCAAAAAGGTGGACCACATATCTCCGCTTACGCCAAAACCATGTTCATCTAGGCCAAAGCCTAAGATGCTAACCTTAGCATTTGAGGCTAAACTCTGCGCGTCTTGCGCTATGCGACGTGTGAGAATGCGGGCACTGATGGTGGCTGTGGTATTGATTATTTGCTGAACGGGAAAGTTATCTTTGATATGAGAAAAAAGCTCTTCGGCTTGAGCAAGAGCCAAATGCCATGAAGTGTCTAAGTTGCGCAAAAGCGTTCCCCCTGCCAAAGGGGCCACATAATCAAGGCCACGTATGAGCGCTGTGGCGGGGGCAAAATTTTCTAGACACAAAAGGCCAACGTTGTGTCCTTGAGCTTTAAGGCCAAGGATAAGAGGTTGCATTTGTAGCAAATCGCCAAAGCGTGTCAGGTTAATAATAAGCACATTCATGGGCGGCCTTATGCTGTTGAAATTGTGTTATAATGCGGTGTCAAAAAATGGGGAGAAGGAAGTTCTTTCCCTCTCCCCACAAAATATTTTAAGGGGTTGGCTTATGCTGTGGAACTACCTTCTTTATGGAGCATTGCCAAGGCTAGGTTCTTTTCTTGTTGCATTCTATTGCGAGCAGAGGCTTGAACGGCTGTTGTGGAAGCACCAAATTGCTCGCTGCGTATGCTGTAAATATTATCGATGAGGCGCGAGTCAAAATCGGCTTCGCCTTTGGAGCCGGAGAGGGCAGCAGCGTTGCTAAAGATGCGTGCAGCTCCGGTGGGGCCATGTTGTACGGCAGTGCTAAAAAGCACTTCTTGCATGGCTGGGGAGAATTCGTCGCCATTGAGGTCGGAGCGTTGGCGCAAAGCCGTCACGGCAGGCTTATAGTGACTGTCGTAGATAAATTTTTCTTGTAGGGCTTCAAAACGCTGAGGTTCGTCGGCGGCAATTTGGCGCCATACATCGGGCATGGCTCCTTGGCGGCTACCAGTATTGGAAGGGCCGGCGGCGCGCAATTTTTCAGAGATATCTGGTGCATTGGTATCGAGGAAGTTGAGGAAGTTATCCATGCTTCCCACGCGCGAAGCTATTTGGTATTTACCGTAAGAAGTACCACCCACGCGGTCATAGCCTATGGCAGAAATTCCCTGTTTTCCAGATTCAAATTGTTGTGATAATTTGCCAATTTCGCCGGTGTTCAAGGTGATTTTTTTATTTTCGGGTAAGGAAAGATTTTTGTTCTGCTCTAAGGATAAGCCCGCAGACTCAGCCTGTTTGCCAGACATGGATAGAGGCTCTCGTCTGTGCTGCATGGCAAGTGCGCTGGCCTTGATGGAATCAGCCATGGGGGTGACGGGGGCACGTAAGTTAAAGCTACCCATGACAGTTCGCAAGTTGCGCATGGTCACATCGTTGCGCGCAACATCAAGCAAATTGTCGCTTGTGCCCATATTTTTACCTAGTTGCTCTAAGGTTTGGAGATGATGTTTGTCGAGATTGGCTTGCGCCATGCGTTGGTCTTTGGCTCCATGGGAAGAGTCCACAGTGGGGCGAAGTTGCGCGCCACTTTGTTGCTCTTGCGCATTTGGCATAAGCAAGGCTTTGCCTTGCGCTTTATGGGCATCAGCCATCATGGAGGCAAAAGGAGATTGCAACTCTTTGGTTTGCGGTGCGGCTTTGTATTGCTCTATACTTCCCGTGGTGGGGGTACCAGTTTTTTGTGCAGGGCGGCTAAATTTCGTATTTTCACCGGCATATCCTGCATTTTGTGGGGCAATGATGGCCATGATAAACTCCTTGGAAAACTGTACCGCGCTTACAGCGCACTTCTTCTATAAAAAAGAAGCAAAAATAATACCAAGTGTTATATTTCATGCGTTTAGCTAGTGCAGGTCAGAATGCCGACACCTAAGGCCCATCGAAGAATTTGCGTGCCCTACGCTATAGGTAAGGCACACTTGTTATTATTCTTTTTCAAATCGCAAAGCCCAGGTGTTTACGGTTTCGTAAAGCACTTGAGGGGAAATGGGCTTGGTAATGTGTTCATTCATGCCGTGATGTAAGCTGATTTCTCTGTCACCTGTCATGGCGTGGGCCGACATGGCAATGACGGGCATATGCGCTAAGCGTGCATCGGCGCGAATTTTGCTCACTGTACTTAAGCCATCAAGTACCGGCATTTGAATGTCCATGAGAACAATATTATAGGTATTTTTTTCTAGTAAATCCAATGCTTCCTGGCCGTTATTGGCTATGTCCACAGTGTGTCCGCCATTTTTTAGTAATTCTTCTGCAATGAGTTGATTTATCTCATTATCTTCCACCAACAGAATATGGAAGGAAGGACCTTCTTGTGCTACTTGCTCAGTGCAAGGAGCGGAGCTTTTAGCACCTTGCTCGTAGGTGCATGTGGACTTGGTGGTATTTTTTAAGGGCGTTTCGTCATGGGAAGGAATGACCATTTCAGTGGCCTGATCCATCATGGCGCAGGTCATGTCTTCAGCATGGGCCAGATCAAAAATGGCAGAGAAGAAGAAGGTGGACCCTTGACCTTCGACGCTTTCAACCCATAAATCACCGTGCATGAGACGTGCTATGCGTTGAGCAATGACAAGCCCAAGGCCTGTGCCCCCGTATTTTCGTGTGACGGATGTATCGGCTTGCATGAAGGCAGAAAATAAGCGCGTGCGTTGCTCTTCATTCATGCCAATACCGCTATCTTGCACAGAAAAAAGACAATGTATTTTTCCGGGGCTTTCTTCTTCACCGGTCATGTTGATGGTGATACCGCCGCTTTCCGTGAATTTGATGGCATTACCAATGAGATTAAAGAAAACTTGCTTAATGCGTAAAGGGTCACCCAAAAGCATGTACTTGGTGCAAGCGGTATACTTGAAGGTAAGAGCAAGATCTTTGGCATTGGCTTGGGGCTCAAAAAGCATTTTCAGTTCGCCGGCCACATCTTCCAAAGCAAAGGGGATAATCTCCATTTCCAATTTGCCGGCATCAATTTTGGAAAAATCAAGAATATCATTGATGATGCGCAATAAGTTTTCAGCGGAGAAAATTGTTTTATCTACATAGCTTTGTTGCATCTCCTCCAAGGGAGTTTTATCCAAAAGATGCAAGAGCCCCAACACGCCATTGAGCGGTGTGCGTATTTCGTGGCTCATATTGGCTAAAAATTCGCTCTTGGCACTGGCACTTTGCACTGCAACGTCACGGGCGGAGCGTAAGTCTTGCTCCACAGCATGAATTTCTGCCAACATGGCTTTGAGTTCGCGCAAGTCACGCATATAGGCAATAACCACTTCTTGCTCGCCCAGCACGGTGCGTTTTATGACCACGTCTAGGGGAATGGAATTACCGTGTACGTCATTGGCCACCACCTCCACATGGCTTTGTCCATGGGTAAAGGCTTCGTTGATTTTTTGCTGGGCTAGAGGATGGGAAAGAGTTCCATCTTCTTGCTTTTCAGGTATGACAGTATGACGATTTTTTATATATTCTTCGCGGCTACTGAAACCAAAAAGATGCACGATGGCCTTATTGCAGTCCACTAAATTGTTATCACGGTCCCATACATTGATGCCAAGGGGGCTGAGATCTAATATGGCCTGTGAGCGTGCTTCGCTTTCTGTAATTTTTGCGATGAAGTTTTTGATTTCGCGCAGGTCTCGTAAATACGCAATAATCATGGTTTCATTGCTTAGGGTAATGCGAATGAGGCTCACTTCCAGAGGGATAATTTCTCCGTTTCTATGGCGCAGTCTGCTTTCATAGTGTAGATAACCCTTTTCAAAGGCTTGAGTTAAATTTCTTTGAATATGCTCCTTGACAGATAGATTTTCTTCAAGTGGTTTAGGCACAATGTTAAAGTAATTATCCTTGAAATCTTGTTTTGAGTCAAAGCCAAAGAGGCGTAAACATTCAAGGTTGGTGTCTCTGAGGGTAAAGTTGCTGTCCCAAAGGTTAATGGCCATGGGGGCGGCGTCCAAAATGGCTTGGATGCGTTCTTCATGTAACTGCATGGTCTGTAATACTTGTAAAATTTCGCGTAAATCGCGCAAGTAGGCAATGACCATGGTTTCATCGCGGATAACTATACGAATGATAGTCACTTCCACAGGTAGTTCTCCGCCGTCTATATCGCGGCAGAAGAATTTGGGCATGTGGTAGTAACCCTTTTCAAAAGCCTCTTCCAAGGCATTTTGTATAACTGTGTTGGAGTTGGCGCCATCTGGTTGAAGTTCTGGCAAGGTGTTTTGAAATTCTTGCAGAAAATCGTACTTATCTTCGTAATTATAGATGCGCAAGGCTTCTAAATTGGTATCTTTTAATATGTAATTTTGATCCCACAACAAAATGGCCATGGGGGTGGCATCTAGGATGGCTCTGGTGCGTTCTTCCATGTGCACAATGTTTTTAATACTGTCGGTAACGGCAGAAATATCTTGTGTATACCCAAGGATGAAATCTTCTCCTTGGAAAGTGACGCGGCAAAAGGTTTCCTCGGTGGGAAAGGTTTTGCCTTCATGATTTTGATGTATCCACTGGAACTTATACGCGCCATCGGTGAAGGCTTTTTCTAAATATTCCGGCATGAGCTCGTTGGATAAGCCATCCACCTGATAGGCCGGAGAATAATTCATGTAATTTTTCTTATATTCTTCCTTGGAAGGTGCTCCAAACATGCGTGTGACTTCATCACTACAATCTATCAAATGCAAATCGCGCGACCATATATGCATGGTCAATGGCATGGTATTCAAGGTGTTATTAATAAACTCAAGAGTCTTATTAGCTTCTTTGAGGCAATTTTGACAGGCTTGTTCATGGTGAATGTACAGAAAGAAATTGCTGTCTGCTTGCGCACTGGCAGGCGCCAAGGTGAGCTTGGTCATGAGCGCTTCACCATCAAGACCTGTTAGAACCCATTGAGTCTGGAAAGAATTTTTTCTTTCTTGCATATATTTACGCAAATTTTTGCCGCTGTGCAGGCCATTGGGCTGAAATTCTGGCATAAAGTCGTGTATGTAGAGGGGGCCATCATGCACAATATCTTTACTGATGAAAGAAGAGAAGCTTTCATTATAGTATAAAATATCAAGTTTTTGACTTATATACACCACAGGGAAAGGCATATTTTCTAAGAAGGCGGAAATTTCTGTGATGGGAAATGTGTGTGTCGGAGAGGCAAGAGTCATAAGAACCTCCGAATATCGGTGAAGAATATATCTAGAGGGTAAGGCAATAATGCCTCTTTAGCAAGCTTTTTAGTGGGATTAGGGAGAAATGTTTTAGTGTGAAAGGGGGTTGCGTAAAGAATATTGGAAAAAGCTAAGGAAGTAAGCCCCATGTAGCGGTATACACAGGGCTTACCAATAGGTTATTAATAGGCGTGATCGTCGTCTAAGTCTTCAGCGGTAACTTTACCGGAGAAGATGGTGTAAATCCAAAATTGATAGGCCAGTACTATGGGTACGCAGACCAAGGTTACACCAAGCATGATTTTAAGGGTTAAGGGGCTGGAAGCCGCATTGAAGGCTGTGACGCTCCATTCGGGGTTGAGGCTGGAGATAACAATCCCTGGGAACATACCCAGCACACCGAAGAAAGTTACACCTAAGATAAAGACACCGCTGCAAGCCCATGCCATGAGAACTTTCCCCACGCTAAGCATATAGCGAACGCCAATGAGTCCGGCAAGGGCCAGTACAGGCACGGCAAAGAGGATGGGGTTGGCAAAGTAGTTATCAAACAGCTTTGTGTATACGGCGGTCAAACCAAGGAAGGCCACCAAGAGCACCAACATGACGGGCCAGAGGAAAAGTGCTGTACCCAGTGCACGGGTTTGCAAGTCATCTTCTGATTTAAAGGCCAACCATAAGGCACCGTGTAAGCTGAACATGGTCAAGAAGAACACGCCGCCGGCAATGCCGTAAGGGTTAAGGAGCATGAGCAAATTGCCATGATACACGCCCTTATCATCCACAGGTATGCCTATGAAAAGGTTAGCAAATGCTACACCAAAGAGGATGGCGGGGATAAGGTTAGAGATAAAGTGCACCTTGTCCCAAAAGGCCGTCCACATGGGGAAGTCTTCTTTGTTGCGGAATTCAAAAGACACCGCACGGAAAATGAGAGCAAAAAGAATAATTAAAAGTGGCGCATACAAAGCACTAAACATGACGGCGTAGGCTTTTGGAAAAGCGGCAAAGGTCACACCACCGGCGGTGATGAGCCATACTTCGTTGCCATCCCAAAAGGGGCCTGCGGAGTTGAGAATAACGCGCTTTTCGTGCTCATTTTTACCAAGGAAAGGTAAAAGTGTGCCAAGGCCCAAGTCAAAACCGTCTAAAATAAAGTACACTGCCCACAAAAGCGCCCAGAGTCCAAACCATGTAGTTTCTAGCATAATCTTCCTCCTTAGGCTTTAGCGGGTTTTGGGCCTTTACAGGCGTACTTACGAAGCAAGTAAATATCAATAAGGCCAAGCATGGAATATACCACAATAAATGCCACAAGGGATATGGCTACGCTACTGCCCGGCACGGGAGATACCGCATCGGATGTACGCATGAGTCCGTAAACAATCCAAGGCTGGCGACCCACTTCTGCCACGGCCCAGCCAAGCATGATGGCTATGTAGGGTAGCGGAATACACCACACCAAGGCGCGCATGAGCAAAGGGTTCATCTCTGTGCTTTTATTGCGTTGCAAGAAAGCCCAGCCGGCCAAGAGCAAGAACAGTCCGCCAAGGGCAATCATGGTTCTAAAGGAAAGGAAAGTGGTAAGCAGGGGAGGACGATCCTCTTTGGCAAAGTCATTTAAGCCCTTTACTTCTGCTTGGGTATCTCCAAAAGAAAGCCATGAAGTTAAGCCAGGAATGCTGAAAAATTCTACCACGTTCTTTTCTTGGCTTTCGCTAGGCCAAGCAAAAACGTGCATGGGGGCTTCTGGTCCGCCATCCCAGAGGGCTTCCATGGCTGCCAATTTGGCAGGCTGGTATTGAGCCACCATGGAACCTTGATGGTGACCGGCAATGGCCACGAGTAAGGTCATGACTAAGGTAAAGGGAGCCACCATGCGGAAGGAGCGGCTGAAAAATTCCACATTGCTTTTGCGCAGTAAATGCCAAGCGCTTACGCCAAGTACAAAGAAACCGCCTAGCATCCACGTGGAAGTAACGGTGTGGAAATACTGACCAATGGCATAAGGGTTGCTGATAACGGTGAAGAAGTTATCCAACTCAGCGCGGCCATTGCGTAGCACATAGCCCACGGGGTTTTGCATCCAGCCGTTGGCAATGATAATCCAAAAAGCAGAAATATTACCGGCCAAAGCCACCATATAGATGGAGAAAAGGTGCACTTTTTTGCTCACTTTTTTCCAACCAAAAACCCAAATGGCCAAGAAGCTTGACTCAAGGAAGAAAGCCACCGTGGCTTCCACAGCCAATAAAGAACCAAAAATATCACCCACATATTCAGAGTAGCGCGACCAGTTGGTTCCAAATTGGAATTCTAGGGTGATGCCTGTCACCACACCTAGGGTAAAGTTAATAACAAAGAGTTTTCCCCAAAATTGGGTTTGTCTTTTCCAAAATTCATCTCCGGTGCGCACATAGCGGGTTTCCATCCAGGCCAATAAGACCGAGAGGCCCAACGTGAGCGGCACAAAGACAAAGTGAAAAAACACGGCCACAGCAAATTGCAACCGGGATAATAAGACTACATCCATGCGTCCTCCAAGGTATCTTCAAGTATTGAAACAGATAGGCGACTCTTGTTGAGAGTCGTTCCTATTAGTACGCCTTTTGTTTTGAGAAGACAAGCTTTTTTATTGACTATTAAAACAAGAATCACTAAGTTTCTACGGCATCGTAAAATGCACGCGTTCGGACTTTGCCTTTGTAAAAAAGGCTTGAACTGAGAACTTTTATGGGTACTTTTCGTACTATAAAAAAACTACATTCATCTTAGAGAGGAAACTTTTGTGTCTACAGAAATGAGTAAACTTTCCAACCCAGCTCCCATTGGCCTTGCTGCCTTTGGTATGACCACTATTTTACTAAACATTCACAACGCCGGCTTTTTTCCGCTGGATGTGATGATCATGGGTATGGGCATTTTTTATGGTGGTATTGCCCAAATTATTGCTGGCTGTATGGAATTTCGCCGTGGTAACACCTTTGGCAGTACAGCTTTTGTTTCTTACGGCTCTTTCTGGTTAACCTTGGTCTTTTTGTGGACAGCCAAAGAAGCAGGTCTGCCTGCTGCCACACCTTTTGCCATGGGTTGTTACCTTGGCATGTGGGGTCTGTTTACGGCTCTGCTCACCATTGGTACGCTGAAGGGTGCGCTCATTGGTAAACTGGTATTCTCTTCTTTGACCTTGCTTTTTGCTTTACTTTCCGCAGCCAACTTCACGGCTGGAAATCCTGAATTAAGTCATAGCATTCACACTCTTGCCGGTTATGTGGGCATAGTGTGCGGTAGCTTTGCTTTATATGAAGCTGCAGCACTGGTTATCAATGATAAGCATGGCAAAACCGTATTGCCTTTATAGTCTTACACACTTGATTTCATGGGCGTCTTACTGCGGTGAGGCGCCCTTTTTTTTGAGGCAGGATGGGGAAGACCCATGAGAATCAGGCCTTCCCGTAAAACTTTTGTTACTTTATGCGCGCTTGGCTTGCAGTGAATCGCGTAACCATTGGTACCAGCCTTCCAAACCTTCTTGGCTGCGGCATGATACTTCAAAAATGGGTAAATCTTTATTGAGTCTTGTGGAAAAATCACGGGCTCGGGCCACGTCAAAATCCACATAGGGTAAGAGGTCTATTTTGTTCAACACCATGGCTTGAGCCAAGTTGAATAGTAAAGGATATTTTTCGGGCTTATCATCGCCTTCGGTGACGCTGAGCAGGGCCACTTTAGCATCTTCACCGCAATCAAATTCCACAGGGCAGACCAAATTGCCCACGTTTTCAATGAAAAGAATATCGATTTCGTCCATATCCAGAGATTTCAACGCTTCTAAAATCATATTTCCGTTGAGGTGACAGCCTCCATCGGTATTGATTTGCACAGCCTTGGCACCTGTGGCAGCCACGCGGCGGGCATCATTGGAGGTTTGTAAATCTCCTTCAATGACAGCCATGCGAAGTTCTGAGCGCAAATCCGTGAGGGTGCGTTCCAATATGGAGGTTTTTCCAGCTCCCGGTGAGCTGATAAGATTCAACACCAAGATATTTTTTTCTTTGAAAAGCACGCGCAATTCATCAGCAATTTTATCATTGGCTTCCAGTACATTACGCACTACAGGGATTTCCATATATATCCTTTATTCCGCTTCTAAATGTTGAACGTACAACTCTCGCCCTTGCTCCACATCATGTCCCATACTGTTTTGACATTGCGGGCAGGGCTCAAAGGGATTTCCTTCGCTGGGTGTAAAGCTTTGGTGGCACATGCCACAGCGCAAGATAAGGGGCACTTCTTCCATTTCCAGGTGTGCTCCTTGATGCGGTCCGTCCTTGGTGACAGCCTCAAAGCAAAATTGCAAAGAGTCCGGCACCACCTGCGATAAGGCGCCATAGCGAACACGCACCAAAGTCAGTTTGGTGCAATTGTTTTTGGCGAGCTCATCTTTGATTATGTTCAGAATATTTTCTGCTATTGCCATTTCATGCATAACAACACTCTATCGTAAAAGCAGTTGCGCGTAAATGAAATTTTTATTTTTCCGTAGGGCTTTGGTGAAGGTTAGAGTATGTTTCATGAAGGGCTTTTCTTTGACACAAGCGGGAAGGCGGTTTATCTTCTTACGAATTTTTCTCCAAGTTTTGCATCCCATGTGAACTTTGGTGTAAATGATGCAATTTTATTCTTTAGGATTCACCATGCAATATAAGATTTTTCCCTTAGCCTTTTGTTGTTTTATACTTATAACTCTACAATTTTGGACTTTCCCTTTGCCCTTGCGAGCAAACACGCTGAATATGCAAGAAAAAATTCGCATAGTGGATGATACGGGCTATGAACTGATACTGGATAAGCCCGCCACGCGCGTCATAGGCTTGGATGGATCTTTAAGTGAGCTCATGTTGGCGCTAGATTTGGGGCACACCTTGGTGGGGCGCACTGCGGCCGATGCCCATGTGCAGGGCCTTGAGCATTTACCGGCTGTGGGCACGCAAATGCGCCCCAATCCGGAACTCATTGTGAGCTTAAAGCCTGATGTTATTTTGCAAATACTAGATGGAAAAGCTAGCACGGGCTTGGGTTTAGGCATGCGTAGGTTGGGCGTTCCCGTCTTGCTTTTTCGCCTCGAGAGCTTTGAGGATATGAACTCCGTGTTGCGCCGCTTGGGTATCATGGCAGGTGTGGAGCAAAAGGCTGAGGCTTTGGTGAATTCCTATGTGCGCCGCATTGGTTTATTGCGTACCTTACTCATGGATGAAAAAAGAGTTTCGCTGTGCTATGAATTGCGCTATCCAAGCCTGCTTATGGCGGGGGGAAAATCCATCATAACAGATATACTATTGGCGGCCGGCGGGCGTAATGTGGTTGCAAGTCCCGAGCAGGATGTGCGCATGTCTGTGGATGCTCTTATTTTGCAAAATCCCGAGGCCTATATCATTCAACAAGGTCCCATGAATCCAGATCCTGACCCGTTGGAAGAGCGTCCTTTGTATGAAAAATTACAGGCCGTACAAAATAAACGCATACTTACCGTACGAGAGATAGACTTTGCCAGACCGGGGCCGCGCGCCATTGATGCGGCAGAAATGCTGGCCAAGTGGCTACACCCCACGGTGGATTTCACCATGGCCATACCGCAAGTGGATGCCAATCCTCGAAGATAAGCAAGGGAGCATCGCTTTATGTGAATGCGTGGTGAAGCAGAAGCTTTTGCTGTATATAAGAAATCTGCATGCCCTAAAGGATAGTAATTATCTTTAGGATATGCAGATTTTTATTTGGTTTACTTTGTTAATTTTTTTAATATTTTTTCAAAGATCTACTTTGTCACTGGCAAACCATGCTGTATCCAGCCCATGATGCCATCTTCCATATGTGTGACATTGGTAAAGCCCATTTTCTCCATGACCACCATGGCTCTGGAGCTTCGCGCGCCGGTGCGGCAATGCATGATATAGGGCGCATCCATATCAAGTTGAGCCAGTTTATCTTCAAAATCCGGAGCGATAAAATCTATCATGATGGCACCCTCAATATGGCCAGATGCGAATTCTTTGGGTGTTCGTATGTCCAAAATGATAAGACCTTCAGGTGGGTTTTTGAGAATTTCTGCCACTGCGGGGCTGGTGACAGAAATATTTTCAGCCATGGCAAAGAGCGGCACTAAGCATAAACACAATGCCAATAATAAAATTCTTATGCGAGATAACATCATAGGGCACCCCAAGGTGAGAGGATGAAGGGAAGCAATACTATCGAAGGCAACAGTAGGAAAAAGCGCGTTGGGGGCATGGCCCAAACCGCACCCAAAAGAGAAAATAAGTCTTTTTTTCTACAAAGCAAGATGCTTAGAAAATAAAAAAGAGCACCTCTTTGTAATAAAAAGGTGCCCTTTATGTATATGATGGAGTATGGCCAAAAGGCACATGCGTTCTTAGCCGCCCAAATAGGCTTCCTTCACCTTAGGGTCAGCAAGCAACTCTTGCCCCGTACCTTGTAAAACAATGCGGCCCACTTCTAAAATATAGGCATGGTGTGCAATGGAAAGTGCCGCAAAGGCGTTTTGTTCCACCAAAAGCACCGTTTTACCATCGGCATTGATGCGTAGAATAATATTAAAAATTTCCTTAACCAGTAGGGGAGCAAGGCCCAAGGAAGGCTCATCCAGCATGAGCAAGTCGGGGCGGCTCATGAGCGCGCGACCCACCGCCAACATTTGCTGTTCACCACCGGAAAGCGTGCCGCCCTTTTGCCAAGAGCGTTCTTTAAGGCGGGGGAAAAGGCTATATACCCATTCGATATCGTCGGCTATGCCTTGTTTATCATTGCGGCTATAGGCTCCAAGATGCAGGTTTTCTTCCACCGTTAAGTGAGGCAAAATGCGACGCCCTTCGGGAGAAAGAGAAATACCATGACGCACCATATCTTCGGGGGGTAAACCCATGAGAGACGTATGTGGCGTATTTTCATGGCGTGCAAAGCGAATATCACCGCTAATGGTTTTATTTAAACCGGCAATGGAGCGAATAATACTACTTTTTCCAGCACCATTGGCACCGATAAGCGTTACAATGCTTCCACGCGGAATGTGTAAATCAACGCCTTGTACAGCTTCAATACCGCCGTAGCGAACTTTCAAATTATCTATGTGTAGCATGGTGTACTCTTATTTAAGACTGATGATGTCATCGCCCAAATAGGCTTTAATCACATCGGGGTTGTTACGAATTTCGTCGGGAAGACCCTCAGCAATAAGACTGCCGTATTCCATAACCCAAATATATTGGCACACGCCCATGACCACCTTCATATCGTGCTCAATAAGCAATATGGTAAGGTTAAATTCATCACGGATATGCCCAATGAAGTGCATAAGGTCTATGCTTTCTTGGGGATTCATGCCGGCGGCAGGTTCGTCCAACAGCAAGAAACGAGGCTCGGTGGCCAGAGCTCTGGCTATTTCCAAGCGACGCTGGGCTCCATAAGGCAAGCTATGGGCTTTTTCATGGGCATAAGCGGTGAGGTCCAATTTCTCAATGAGCATGGCCGCCTTTTGGCGAATGCTATCTTCTTCTCTAGAGAAGATGGGTAAAGATAATGGAGCCATCCACCAAGGCATCTTACGGCGCACATGGCACCCCACCATGACATTTTCCAGCGCAGTTAAATGCTGTGAGAGGCGAATGTTTTGGAAGGTGCGGGCCATGCCGGCTTTGCACACCAAGTGAGGCGCGTGTCCGGTGATTTCCTTACCATCAAAAACAACATGCCCCTCTGTGGGAGTGTAAAATCCACTGATAACGTTAAAAGCCGTGGTCTTACCTGCACCGTTGGGGCCAATGAGTCCCACAATGCTTCCGCGAGGAATGGCCATGGATAAATCATTCACCGCCACCACACCGCCAAAGCGCATGGTGATATTTTCCACGCTGAGCAAAGCCTCTTTTGGGCTAGGTTTTACAAAGGGAGTGCTCATTTTTTCCTCCAAAACGAAAAGAGGGTAGACCAAGTTATTTCACGCATACCCATGATACCTTCGCGGCGGAAAAGAATAATGCCAAGCAGGAAGAGGGAGAAAATAACCATACGCATGCCGGGAATGCCGGGAATTTCCACAAAACCCAAGTTCATGGGTTCTTCTAAAACACGCATCCATTCCAACGATACGGTGATGACTGCCGCGCCTAGAAGGGAACCTGTCAAAGAACCAAGACCGCCGGCCACCACAAACATGAGCACGTTGAAGGTGAGCAGAAAGTTGAACATTTTTGGGTCGATGGTGGATAAGTGACTTCCCAATAAGGCACCACCAATGCCGGCAAAGAAAGCGCCAAGGCAAAAGGAAAGTACCTTATAGTAAAAGACATTGATGCCCATGACTTTGGCCGCAATTTCATTGTCGCGAATACATTTGAGCACATTACCGTAGTTGGAGTTGAGCAAACGCACAAGGAACACAAGGGTGATGATGAGCCATACATAACAAGTGAAGACGTCGGCATGGTCGGGAATGCCCTTAATGCCCAGCGAACCATTGGTTATGGAAGTAAAGTTAACAATGAGTACGCGGATAATTTCCGCAAAACCCAAGGTGGCAATGCCAAGGTAGTCATCGCCGAGGCGCAATACGGGCAAGCCTATGAGCAGGGCGAAGAAAGCCGCCACCAGACCGCCTGCAATGGCAGAAACCCAGAAGGGCGAATGCACCACAGAAAAAGGCCACATCATGGGCTCTAACAGCCACATCATATCTTTTTGCGCAGGGCTAAGGATGAATATGGCCGATACATAGGCACCAATGGCAATGAATCCGGCATGTCCCAAGGAGAAAAGACCGGTGAAACCATAAATGAGATTCAGCGATAGGGCCAAGATGGCATTGATGAAGAACAGCTTTAAAATATATAATTCGTAGCTGCCCACAAAGTTTTCTGCATAGTAGGTAAAAATACCGCAGACAATCATGGCCACGAGGGTAAGTATTGTATTTTGGTTCATGCGCATTAGATTTTCTCCTGCATGCGCTCGCCAAAGAGCCCTGTGGGCTTAAAGAGCAATACTACCACCAAGAGGATGAAGGCAAAAGCATCTCTATAGCCGGATAAATGCGGCAAGAAGGCCACAGTCATGATTTCTATGAAGCCTAAAATTAAGCCACCAATAACAGCACCTTGAATGGAGCCAATGCCACCAAATACGGCGGCGATGAAGGCTTTAAAGCCGGGGATAATGCCCATATACGGGTCAATCTTAGGATAGCGTAAGGCCCACATGATGCCCGAAGCCGCCGCCAGTGCCGAACCTATGCAGAAGGTTAAGGCAATGATGGTATTTACCTTTACGCCAAGGAGGCGTGTGGTTTCAATATCTTTAGAAATGGCGCGCATGGCAAGGCCGGGCTTGGTGCGGTAAACAATCCATAAAAGGATACTTACCAAGATGATGGTAACACCAGGCACAAAGGCTGTGAGCGGGAGAATGTGCACATTGCCAAAGGTCCACTTGGTGACCATCCACTCAGGCTGCAATACAGGACGTGGAAGACCGGTAAACACCACCACGGCAAGACTTTCTATGAGAAAGGACACGGCAATGGCCGAGATGAGGGCAGAAATGCGCGGAGCTTCGCGTAAGGGACGATACGCCACCCTTTCCACCAGCATACCGAAAGCACTGGCCATGAGAATGGCAAGAACTGCTGCAAAGGCCCAAGGCAAACCAAAGGCAAAAGTACCGAAGAAAACAAAATAGGCCCCAAGCATTAAAACGTCGCCATGGGCGAAGTTAATAAGGCGCAAAATGCCGTAAACCATGGTGTAACCAATGGCAATGAGGGCATAGAGCGAACCTAGCGTGAGGGCATTAAAAAAATGTTGCAGGAACATTTCAAAGCTCATGCGGCCACCTAAGAGTAGAAAATTATTGAAATTGTGCTTTGCCTTGTTGTTATGCTAAGGCGGACATTACCCAAAACGAACAAAAGCGACAGAAAGCTCTTTTGTCTGCATGGCTCTATACTATAGAGTAATACAAAAGTACAGGAAAAACACCATAATGCCATGCGAACATGGTTCATATGCCATATGAGTGTAATAAAATGCCATTTAACATATTTTTTGTACTCATGGGCAAAGCATAGTAAAGATTTCCCCCCCTGTGTTTTTTGCCAATAAAAAAGGGAAGGCTTTTACACCTTCCCTTAATAAACACAAGAGCAATTAATTACTTAGGTTGTACTTCGCCAACATAAGTGCGCTTGCCGTCTTTGATTTCTACGATACCGATGGGCATTTCTGCGTCATGGGTGGCGTTGATGGTGAGTGTACCAAGGGGAGTTGGTAAATCTTTAATGCTGGCAAGGGCGGCAGTTACAGCTTCTTTATCAGCTTTGCCGGCGCGCTTGATGGCGTCCATGATCATCATGTAGGTTGTGTAACCAAGGGTAG
>CAYJHD010000008.1:0-52764 GCA_964370015.1 uncultured Desulfovibrionaceae bacterium
GGCAATAAGACCCGGTATGTGTTTTCTAACGGTTAAAAGTTTTCATTTCAGGGAGTAGTGAACCTTGGAACACCCAAGAAACATTAGCCATTGGGCTTTTCATACGCTCTTTAATAGATGTGAAGCTTAGGTATTGCAGTAACGAAACGTCCTCCCCACTGCTCAACAAAGCTCAAAGAACGCATAATCTCTTCCTTGATATTCCAAGGGAGAAGTAAAATAAAATCCGGCTGTTCCTCGGAAATTTTCTGCGGCGCATACACAGGAATGTGTGAACCAGGCATAAATTTATTTTGCTTGCTATGGGCTTTATCCACACAAAATTGAATAAGGTCCGGCTTTACGCCACAAAGATTCAAAAAAGTATTGCCTTTAGCCGCAGCACCATAAGCCGCAACTTTTTTTCCTTGCTGTTTTTGCGTCAATAAAAATTGCAATAAGGCATTTTTAGTATGCTCTATTTTTTCTTGAAAACTTGTGTAGCAAGCCATGGTTAAAAGGCCAAACTGCACTTCTTTTTCAAGAATTTTTTGAACATTTTGTGTGGTAACATGATTTTCATTTACAATATGTGTGGCAAATACACGTAATGATCCACCGTGGGTAGTCAATTCTTCCACATCAAAAATACGCAACTGCGCTTGAGCAAAGATACTGCGTAGAGCATGTAAGGAAAGGTAGGAATAATGCTCTTGGTAAATGGTGTCGAATTGATTTTCTTCAATAAGCTTCAACACATGAGGAAATTCAAAAGTGGCCACACCATTTTCCTTCAGTAAATGAGCGACGCCTTTGGCAAAGCCATTAATATCCGGCACATGGGCAATCACATTATTACCCAAAATAACGTCGGCTTTTTTGTTTTGCTCCGCCAACTTTTGTGCCAAGGATAGGCCAAAGAAATCTTGTATGCTCTCAATCCCCTTATGCCGTGCCACATCAGCAGTATTTTTGCTGGGCTCTATGCCAAAACAAGGAATATGAGCCTCTTTAAAATATTGCAATAAATAGCCATCGTTGGAGGCAATTTCCACAACTTGAGAAGTACCATCCAGGGAGAAACGCTCACACATCATGCCCACATACGCCTTGGCATGGGCAAGCCACGATTCGGACATGGAAGAAAAATACACATAGTCCTGAGTAAATATTTCTTCACAATTTTTATGCTCGTCCACTTGAACTAAAAAACATTGCTCACACACATACAGCATTAAAGGAAAGGTATTTTCAGGCTCTTTAAGTTGTTCCTTAGTTAAAAAGGAATTAGACGCTGGCTGATGCCACAAATTGGCAAAAACATGCTTCAATTCTTGTTGGCAGTGACGACATTTCATACAATAATTCCTGTAAATTCTTGTGTCAAAAATGGGTGCATTGCATCACGCTCTGAAAGATCTTGTACTGGCAAAGGCCATGTAATGCTAAGCGCAGGATCCGCATGATGCACGGCGGCTTCCGCTTCTTTGGCATAATATGCTGAGTGCATATATAATAATTGCGTTTTCTCTTCTAAAGCCTGAAAGCCATGGGCAAAGCCTTGTGGAATATAAAGCGCTTTCGCATTTTCTGGTGAAAGTTCCACGGCAAAGTATTGCAAAAACGTTGGCGAGCCCGCACGCAAGTCCACTGCCACGTCATAACACGCACCCTGTAAGCAACGAACCAACTTAATTTCTGCATGTGGCGGATTTTGATAATGCATCCCCCGTAGTGCCCCCTTTTGCAAGGTGATGGATGTATTCATTTGCGCCAGAGGAAGCTCTATGCCAGCCTCTTCAAATTCCTTAGCGCAAAAAAGCCGTGCAAAAGAGCCTCGTTTATCCTGCATGGGGGTGGTTTCAACAACAAACAAACCAGCAATGGGGGTAGTATGAAAAAGCATCTATTTATGTAAAAAATCTGTTATTTGTTGTGTGCACAGAGCGCGCTCCTGCCCAGCACCTTGGCTCCAAGCCTTGTACCATGAAGCCGTCCAAGCAATACTTTCTTGAAAATTAAGCCGCGGAGACCAGTTAAGCTTGGCATGCGCTTTTTGACAATCAAGACCTAAAAATCCAGCCTCATGGGGATGTTTTTCTTGTGATATGCTAAAACGTGACGGGGCTGCCTCATGGGCATCCCATGCTGCCGAAAAAGTACGCACCACATTCTCCACCGCATGCGACTCACCATACAAAGGTCCAAAATTCCAACCCTCACCATACTTTTGCGGCGAAAGATACAATTTTTTAGCCAAAAGCAAATACCCATACAGAGGATCTAACACATGCTGCCAAGGACGTGTTGCCAAAGGATAACGAATTTTCACCAATTCATTTTTGCTAAACGACTTGGCCATATCTGGTATGAGCCTATCTTTAGCAAAGTCACCTCCGCCCATGACATTACCAGCGCGCACCGAAGCAAGCCCTTGGGATGCCGTATCAAAAAAACTTTTTCTATACGCTTGCACCACTAGCTCCGCAGCTCCTTTGCTGGCAGAGTATGGGTCATGCCCCCCCATTCTATCTTCTTCCACATAAGGATGGGGCTTACCGTTATTTTCATAAGCTTTATCACTGGTAACAATCACTGTGGCCTTTACAGAAGGGCATGCGCGCACAGCTTCAAGCACGGAAGCCGTGCCCATGATATTGGTTTCCAATGTGGCATAAGGAGCATCATACGAAGGACGCACAAGAGATTGCGCCGCCAAATGCAGCACCATTTCGGGCTGTACAGCTAGCATTTGCCTTTGCAATCTGGCCTTATCTAAAATATCTGCGTAAGTATGTGCGCAAACGGCTTCTATTTTTGCAAGTTTCCATAAAGATGGTTCACTGGGAGGTTCCAAGGAGTAATCAAAAACTTCTGCGCCAAGCTCTTTAAGCAGCAAACACAGCCACGCGCCCTTAAAGCCCGTGCCCCCTGTGAGAAAAACTCGCCTACCTTCATAAAAATGCCTAAGCCTTTCCATGGCAATCTACCACACTTTCCACTCTGCCTTGCCAGCATCCCACAAAGCATTAAGGCGTTCTGTGTCACGGATGGTATCCATACACGCCCAGAATTTGTTATGTCTATAGACCATGAGTTGCCCTTCTTGTGCCAATTGCTCAATGGCGCCGTACTCTAAATCGCATTGTTCATCCGCAGCTAGATAGTCAAAAATTTTACGTTGAAAAACAAAATACCCCCCGCTGACAAAACCGGAACGCGCATCCTTGGGTTTTTCTTGAAAGGAAGTTACCTTGTCTCCTTCAATTTTTAGCTCTCCAAATTGCGAAATGGGGCTTATGCCTGTCACCGTGGCTATTTTTCCATGGGCGTGATGAAAGTCAATGAGGGCGTTGATATCAATATCGGCCACGCCATCTCCATAGGTCATCATGAAGGTATCGCCCGAGATATATTTCTCCACCTGCTTTAAACGGCTTCCCTTGAGGGCATTGGCCCCCGTATTGGCAAGGGTCACTTTATACCCAGCTTCAGGATGAGAACTGTGCACAATGAGGCTTTTCGGCTTACCAAGCTCAAGGCTGATATCATTATTCATCCACTCATAGTTGACGAAATAATCTTTAATCATGTGCCCCTTATAGCCCAAAGCCAGCACAAAGTCCGTATGTCCATAATGAGCATATGTTTTCATAATATGCCACAAAATGGGATACCCCCCTATGGGGACCATGGGTTTTGGGCGAAATTCCGTTTCTTCACGTAAGCGCGTCCCTAAGCCGCCACAAAGGATAACTGTTTGCATACTAGTCCTTTATGCACTTTAAATAACCATCGGGGGCGACGGTTATTTGTAATTTGTGCTGTATGGAGGTGTTCACTTCAAAGCGATTATTTTTTTTCAAAAATTCCCACACAGCCGTTTTGGGATTGTTGCTCACATCCCAGGGCCTGTCTGCATAGTGACCTTGAGGCATATCTTCAATAACCGTGTCAAAAACCACGCAATAAGAGCCTTTTTTCACCAAGGGTGTATATAACTCAAGCTCACGCAATACATGCTCATGGGTATGCATGGAATCCAGCACCAGCAAGACTCTTTGTGCACCTTGAGCAAGAGATTTCACCTGCGCCACTGTGGCCTCGTCTATGGAAGAGCCCTGCACTAAATCAATATATTTGGCCAGAGGATGCGTTTCTATACTCTCGCGATTATGCGGGCGTATATCTATGTCCACCCCAACAACCCTACCCGCAATGTCCATCATCTTGAGCATGCCGGCATAAAATATAAGGGACCCCCCACGAGCCACGCCAGTCTCTATGATGCAATCTGGTTTAACTTCCCAGATAAGCTCTTGCATGGCCACCATATCTTGAGGAAATTGAATAATAGGTAAACCCATCCAAGAAAAATGGTACGAATAATTAGCAGCTGTGCCTGCTTCAAACCACGCTCTTGTTGCCGCTTGTAACTGTATGTTTTTCTCCATACTTTGTATTTCTCGGCCAACTTCTTCTTGAAATTTTTTTCTATCGTCCATGGAGTTCTCGCATAACAAGTATTAAGTGTAATTAAAGCAACACATTTTCTGAGTTTATAACTACTTATAAAATAGGGAAAGTTTTTCTATATTTGCCCAAAAAGAAAACGGTTCATACGTGGGGTAAGGATAAAAGCCTCTATTTAGAGTGAATGAGGATTGACGCTCTTCCATAAATTTCTGCACAATTTCTATGACTTGTGTTTTTTTACCACTACCGACATTGATAATCCCTTGCGTTGTGTTTTGCATACTTGCACCCACAATCATATCAGCCACAGCATCAGCATGTAAATAGTCGCGCACTTGATCACCTTGAGACATATTAAATTCTGCCCATCCGCTCTCATGCGCTTTACGTAACTGCCCCCACAAGGTTTTTTCAGGTTGATCATCAGCATACATATAGAAAAGGCGAAGCCATTTAACATATAAAGAATTTTCAAGGCAAAAATCCGAAAATTTCTTATACAAAGCCAATTTGCCTTTTCCATATGCTGTGACGGGCTGACAAATCATAGCTTCGTCGAGTTCTCCCTCTTTAAGACCATACTCAAGAGAGGTTCCGGTGACGGTAAAATTTTTCACACCCAGTGATGCAAGACACTCTAAAAAAAGCCCATGCTTTAAGGGGTATTCCACCAAATGGCATGCCTCATTATACTGTCCTAAATTTCCCCATGCTAAATGTATAACGGCATCTATTTTTTGTTCACATACAAAATTTTCCAAAGAATCATGCAAAATATCAAAAGCCATGTATGGAATGGAAAAATTCTGAGCAAGCTTTTTAAGGGTATCACTTTGCCTCGAAAGAGCCGTCACCTCATGCCCACGGGCCAATAATAGTTTGATACAACGCCTACCCAAAAAACCTGTGGCACCAGTTACGAGAACGTGCATACAATACTCTCAATGGTATATGGTAAAAATAGTACATATAAAATAGCTATATGTACGTTGCAATTAGGAAGACACAGTATTCTCAATGGATTCCATGATCGAGCAAATATTTTTAAATTCAGTAAAATCTTCTGGCGAAAAGCCACCTTTGACATGCTCAAAAGTACTTTTACAATCATAATCCAAAGCCATGAAGACACGTAGATATTTCTTAATAAGCTTCTCTTGAGAAGCATCTGCACTGTTCAGTAATCCGTACATATCTTCCATATAACCAAAAGTTTGTACTTTTTCTTGCGAATACGCATACAAATTAATACGATAAATAACAAATCTCAAAGCCACTGCTGCAAGATATACCTGAAGAGCAATATGTACATTTTCATGTGAATAGCCATGCTTTTTTAATACATTTTTCAATACAATGGCTACAAATTCCGTATCCTCTGCACTGTTAAAAATATCAATGGCTTTAAACCAATCCATGGCATATTCCGCAGGCTTTCGCTTATTTTGTATCACGCCGGCCAAAGAAGAAAATTGCTTCGTCTTTCCCGTGAAAAAGCATAAAAAAGCATGTATGTGCTCATGGTAAAATATATTTGGTATTTTAGTATCTATGCGTTTTAACGTATCAAAGTACACGCGAATTAAACTGGTTTTTTGCACATTATAATACGGAGGTTGATAAGAAAGCCCCTGCCCCTCCAAACGAGCAAACATATCATCCACTTCCCCATTGCCACTGATGAGTTCTGAACAATGATACAAAGTTAAATTTTGATTTAACCAGATACTGGAAGCTGAAGAGTAGGCCTCATTTTCACGTAAAAACTGTAATGATGTGCGTAAAGAAGCATTGGACTGATGCCTTCTGTCTGCGCGAAAAACACAATATTCAGTATCTACACGCTCCAACGCAAAAGAAACTCTTTCATTGTAAGAAACATTAGGCATGCAAAAATACTGTATATTTCCAAGAACATTTACGGATTCCGGCACAGTGTACCCTTGCTGTGAATCGTGTACAATATAAATTTTTATGCCTGTAGGTGCGTGATATTGCAGTAAAGTATCAAGCATATAGCTATTTTCTTTCATGGGAATAATCATTGATAAGTCACGAAACATAGACAATCCTTTTATGTAAATAAAACTTTTTTGATACTTTTACTTACATTAGCATAAAACATGTACAATAACGGAATCTTCAATTACTTTCACACGCTTACCATTCTCAACAAGTATCCTTGCAAAAAGGACAAAGCAAAACCATGATTCATGCTTTGCCAGCACTGAAACAAAAAGCGTTTTCGCATCAAATATTCTTTAGCAAAGTAATCATGGCGCAAGACGGCCTTATAAAAAAAACACCACGGTGTATTTTAGAGGATAGCCCCTTGATTGTCCATAGCTAATCCCCCATTACAATCTAACAACGCATATTTGTAGGCCAGCAAAACGAACTTTAGCTTATTTTACCCATGAAGCACTTTTTTGCCAGCCAGTGCAAAACTCGAACTTCATCTACTTGTGTAAAAATACCAAATGAAAAAAGACCCCACCTAGACATTTTTTGGCTTGAAATGTTAATTTTTTTGTCGTAACATTTACTCGTTGCATACTAAATAAAGCCTCTTGTTTTCATTGAAAAATGCCATGCACCATGGACTTTGGCTATTTTTACTTTGCAATACTGAATGCAGCCTACAACTCTCGCATATAAGGAACAGGCATGTAACTACATATGAGTTTCCCATGTCCCCTTGCCTACCATGGTTCAAATAAAGGGGAAAATACACTTTGCTTGCGGCTAAACCTTACTTCCTCGCGTTGAACAGCTTTCAAAAAACAAGGTTTCTGCCAGCTTAGATTTGACTCGGCCTTGCCCACATTTCTTGCACATAATAATGGCAGCGTATTCTTTCCACGATGCTGATGTTGCTTAATTATGTGCAGTGTTTTTAAAAAAGTATGAGTATGCTACTCAGTCCTAGCTTTGCATCATGTGCGCTCATGTTATATTTATTAAAAACGCTTCTTACGTGTAAAAAGCTATCTACATGTAAGTAATTTTTGCAGAGAGAAAATTATGAATCAAGTTTTTCCCCAGGACTTACACGGATTAAGTGAATCGCTGGCCCGCATTACCAATTCACCAGCCTTAACCACTGGAAACGTTGACGAAGCGGCTCTGATTATGGCCAAGGAAGCAGCATACGCTTTGGACGCTTCACGCGTTTCCATGTGGCATGTGAACCTGACCACAAAAACTTTGGAAAACATCTTATGCTTCACTAAAAATGATGCTAGCATAAGAAAAATCGATGATTTTGATTTAACGTCCAGCGATGTTTATGTGGATGCTCTTTACTCCAACCGAATCATTTCCACAGATATAAATACCCCCGAAGCCGTGGCCCTTTTTGCCGACGTTTACAACGAATCTGTAACGGCCATGCTGGACGCGCCTGTGCGTTTGCGTGGAGAACTTATAGGGGTTGTATGTATAGAGCAGCTGGAACATGATAGAGTTTGGACAGAAGAGGAAAAAAATTATGTTTCCTCCTTGGCAGACCTCATGGCCCTTGCCAAGTCTTCTTCCTTGCATGTGCAAGCCTTAGAAGCTGTGCATGCCACCAAAAAAAGCGCCGACAGGCTCATGTCCAATTTACCGGGTGCCATTTATCAATGCCTGAATGAGCCCCCCATATACCGTTTTACCTATGTCAGTGAAGGCTGTATTCCCTTGTATGGATACACCCCCGAAGAGCTCACCCGAGAAGGCGGAGTGCGCTTTTTTGACCTTGTACACCCTGATGATGTTCAAGCCCTTGCCGACATTAACATGGCCACGCTAGATGTGGGCTTACCCCTCGACACAACTTTTAGAATCATTGACAAATTTGGCAATGTGAAGTGGGTCTGGGAACGTAGCCGCGTTGCTGAATTTACCCCAGATGGCAAGCCTTATGTGCTTGAAGGTTTTTTATCTGACATAACAGAGCAAAGACGCTTGGAAACGGCAGAGCTTGCCAATCAGGCTAAAAACACCTTTTTGGCCAATATGAGTCACGAGATTCGCACCCCCATGAACGCCATCTTAGGCATGTCGGACATTGCTTTGCGACATAATCCACCTGCACAGGTGAATGAGTGCATACAGAATATTAAAGGTGCTGCAAGCTCCTTATTGACCATCATCAACGATATTTTGGACTTTTCCAAAATCGAAGCCGGTGCCTTGGAGCTTATCCCCGAGCCCTATTGTGTAAAATCTTTCATCAACGACATTGTGACCCTTGTTAATGTGCGCATAGGCCAAAAGAATATTGAACTCTTTGTGGACGACTGCGACACCATGCCCAGCCATTTATATGGTGACAGCGTTCGCATTAAGCAAGTGCTCATAAACTTGTTGTCCAATGCCATAAAATTTACCAATGAAGGGCACGTTCGATTTAGTATCAGTGCTGAGCCTGCCAAAAAAAGCGAAACAACCTGGTTAAAAGTTTCGGTGGAAGATACAGGCATTGGCATTAAGCGTGAAGATGTATCCATGCTTTTCAATAATTTTTCCCAATTGGATACCAAGAAAAATAGAAATATCGAAGGAACAGGCCTAGGCCTTGCCATTACCAAACGCCTCATAGAAAATATGGGGGGCTCCATCTCTGTGGAGAGTGAATATGGTAAAGGTTCTATCTTTGCTTTCACCATTCCTCAGGTTGTGGAAAATGAAACTCCCCTTTTGACCAACAAAAACTTTGAAAGCACTCGTGTTGCCTTGTGGCTGGAAAATCCCCTCAAAGCAGAATTTTTGTGTAAAAAACTTCAGAGCTTTGGCATAGTAGCGCAGAACATCGAAGACCCATCTTCCATCAAGAACTACACCCATGTCTTTTTGGAATTTGCAAAATTGGCTTCTTTTGACGCCAACACTGTCCCTCACGTGCAACTCTTGGCCTTAACGCGTAATATGTTTGAAACTACAGACGTGGCGCCCAATGTAAGCGTGACGCATGCTCCGCTCACCATGACTGCCATGGCGCGTTTACTGGGAGACGCTGTAAGCAACGAACACGCCGCCTCAACACTTCAAAATGCATTTTCCATTAAAGCCACAGGAGCCCGTGCTTTAGTGGTGGATGATAATAATATTAATTTAATTATTTCCCAAAGCGTTCTGGAGGAGTTTGGCATAACGGTGGACACGGTTCTCTCTGGAGAAGAAGCCATAGAAAACGTACAAAAAATACACTATGACGTGGTGTTTATGGACCATATGATGCCAAAAATGGATGGCGTGGAAACCACCACACACATTCGCAAACTCTCTGACCCGTGCTATAAAACCCTTCCCATCATAGCCCTTACAGCCAATGCCGTGGGTGATGTGCGCTCAGATTTTTTACGCGCAGGCATGAACGACTACTTAGCTAAACCATTGGTCATCAAAGAGCTTGAAAATGTTTTACGCCATTGGCTGCCCGCCAATAAATGGCATGAGGTTTAGCAAACCCGTGGCGCACCCCATACCAGCCTGTTAAAAAAGCGCATTCCTCTGCTCTTCATAAAAAGATATAAGCCCCTCCATATGCTCTGGCATTTTGAGGGGTTTTTCTTGTCCAAAACTTAGCCATTAAAAAAAAGCTATATTTCATGTTTTTAAAATTTTCATACAATAAACTTCACCTCAAGCTAAAAGTAAGCACTTTTTAAACCACTTCTTCACAATTTGTACTTTTCACATACCATACACTACATACACTTAGGGCAAAAAAGCCATTCACTTATTTGACAGTATACATTTTTGCGTGCTATGGCCTAAGAAGATAAAATGGGAAGTATCTAGCACAATTACCTACCTTTTTTGTAGTTAATACCTAGCCCAACAAGGATTCATTATGAAGATTTCACACGCCGTCCTAGGGAACACGTTGTTTTGGCCATCTTTCTTTCTCCTTATCATCACATGCATGTGCATACCACTCACGGCACAGGGCACGGAACAGGAAGAAAATAAGTACGTGGGAGTAGATGCTTGTGTGGATTGCCATGAGGACATTGTTGCCATTTATCGTAAAACCTCTGGTAAAGCCCACAGTGATCAATCTGTTTTAAAAATGCGCGAAAAACTCACCGAAAGCGAATTTCAAGAGTGTCTTTCATGCCACACCACAGGTTATGGCGAACCCACAGGCTTTAAAAGCTTTGAAACAACACCACATTTAGCCATTGTGGGTTGCGAATCGTGCCATGGTATGGGCTATTTACACACCTTAGATCAAAGTGCTGACAGCATAAGCCTTAAACCTGATTTGGAACTTTGCAATCGTTGCCACGATGATACCAAAGTACCACGTATACATTACGACGGCAGAGTACATGCCGGTGGTCATTAACAGGTCACTTTCTTAAGATACGAGGTAAAATATGTTAGCCAATAGTAAATATATCGGTCGTAGATTTTCTTTATTACTTGTTCTTATGATGACAGTGGTGAGCAGTATCACCGTGGCTTGGATAACCTATGCCAATAGGGAAAGATCCTTATTGCAAATGGAGCATGCCACAGACTTATCAGAAAAACTCATGCAAGCTACCATCTACCGCCCCATGGTGGCAGGAGATGATGCCGGCACGCGTAAAGAATTTGCCTATCTTGGTGATAATCATCCGGATATACAGATGTATATGTCCAGCTTTTTAGATAAGGTAACCTATTCCACAGAGCTACATACGGTGGAAAAATCCATCAAAAATATTGATATTCCACCTGCGGTTGCCGAAGAAGGTAGCCGCGCCTTGAAAAATACCGTACACTTTTCAAATTTATCCGAGCATAAAGGAAAATGGTATTACAGCAAGGTGAGCAGCATTCCCAATGAAAGAAATTGCTACCATTGTCATGGCTCTTCCCAGCCCATTTTGGGACAGTTCACCATCATTAGAGATGTGACCCCCATCATGCAGGAACTCAGCACAGCCACCTACACCACCGTGGCTTTAGGCGCTTTTTCCCTCATTGTTATGGTTATATTGCTGCAAATTTTCATAAAAAAAGTCATTGTGGCTCGCCTTGATGTACTTCGTGATGCCAGCACAAGCATAACGCAAGGCAATCTTGACATAGCCTTTAGCGTGAAAGGCCAAGACGAATTGGCAACCCTTGCGCAAAATCTTGAAATCATGGTGCGCAACATAAAAAGAGAAACGGGCTTTTCCCAAAGCATTTTGGCCGGCGTGCCCATTCCTTACTTGGTGGTGGACACAGAGGCCAAGGTAACCGCCTGCAATAAAATCATTTTGGAAAGCTTTGGCGCAAACAATCTTAAACCAGAAGACTGCAAAGGCGTCCCCTTAACGGATTTCACTAAAAAAGTGGGCCTTGGGGATAGTATTTTAACGCGCGTCATGTCTTCAGAAAAGGACCTTGTAAACCACCCACTCTCCTTTGTGAATTTACGTGGCGAACAAAAACATTTCCTCATCACCTCTAAAACTCTCTATGATTTGGATGGCGAGCTCATTGGCGCCTTTGCCGTGGGTGTGGATATTACCACCATACATGAGCAACAAGCCCAAGTGGAAAAACAAAATGCACGCACGGCTCAAAGTGCCGAAGCCGCCGGAGAAATTTCTCATCTTGTGGCAAACAACTCCACCCTGCTAGCCACTCAAGTGACCACGGCCAAAACGGCAGCCTTGAATATTTTAGAACAAACCCAAAGCACCGTCAGTGCCTGCATGCAAATGGAAGGTAGTTCCACCTCTGTTACCAATAAGGCCGCCCATGCTTCTGAATTGGCCGCTCTAGCTTGCCAAGAAGCCAGCACTGGCCTTGAGGTGGTACGTAAGGTGGTGCGCTATATTGGCGATGTTATGGATCAAGTAAACACATTGACTCACGACATGACAGTTTTAGGTACACAAGCGGCAGAAATAACACGTATCACCCTTGTTATTAATGACATTGCTGATCAAACCAACCTACTTGCCCTCAATGCCGCCATTGAAGCTGCCAGAGCTGGCGAAGCAGGACGCGGTTTTGCCGTGGTGGCCGACGAAGTACGTAAGCTTGCTGAAAAAACCCAAGAAGCCACCAAACAAGTAAGTAGCAGTATTACCACCATTGTGAATGGCATTTCCGGTGCCAATCAAGGTGCACACAAAACATTAAGCTTAATGAATGCCGCCACGGACTTTTCGCAGCAGTCCGGTAAAGCCCTTGAAACCATTCACACCATGATTCAAAACACGGCGGATAATATTGGCATCATGGCCAGTGCCGCTCAAGAGCAAAAAACAACCGTGACGCATATGGGTGAAGGCATTGACATTATCAACACCATCACCTCATCCACAGTGGAAGCCATGAACGTGGCAGAAAACGCCGTTAAAGAACTGGAATCCACCGTACAAAAGTTGAATGATGTCATAGCAAATATGAACGAAAAACGCTAAAACTCGTAATGTAACGACACCATCTAAAGCGCCTCAACACGAGGCGTTTTTTTTAAGCTTTTAATTTGACAGGCGCAAAGGGCAATTATACACTGTCATCGAAAAAATGGACCTTGTATACAGACCGTGTGCGAGGTCTTTAATCACGTTTATAGGAGCCTTTATGCGAACAGAGCGTATCACTCTTGGAAAAAACATCACTTTAGATTTACCTGTGGTGCCCTTACCTACTCTTCCTTTGAGCATCATTGTCTTTGATAGCCTTGGAAAAATGCAAATGATTAAAGACATTGCTAAGCTAGCCACAGAAAGCTTCACAAAGCCGGACTATATTGTCACCCCAGAAGCTAAATCCATCCCCCTTGCCCAAGAAATGGCTCGCCTGTGGGACATAGAATACTTCGTGCTGCGCAAGGCACAAAAATTATATATGAAAACAGCCAAAAGCCTCACTGTGCAGTCCATCACCACTGCGGCAGAGCAAAAGCTTTGGTACGATGCCGAAGACATTGGTCCCTTAAAAAATAAAAAAGTTATGCTCTTTGATGACGTCATTTCCACCGGCGGCACCTTAGGCGCCATGTTGGACTTTGCCGAAGAAAACAAATTACAACTCTCAAGCATAGCAGCCATCTTCCGCGAAGGTGACAGCCTTAATATAGATGAACTCAAAGAAAAATATGGCAAGGTAGAATTTCTAGGCTACCTGCCCTTACTTCCTTCCTAAATTTCCTGTAAAAAAAGAGAACACTATCTAGATATTCTCTCAGATTGCTGACAAAGTCTACTGGTGGGAAACCTTTTTTGAAAAAAAGGTTTCCAACCAGACCCCCCTTCCAAAAAACTTTAATTGTGGCGTATGTTTATCTTTGAATGTAAGATCTAGGCGCAATGTGATTTTTACAATAATGTCTTATTTGTACTTTATTTAAAGTGCTTACTTGAAAAAAATGAAGTTTAGTTCGTAAAAATTAAAATCAAATTTTTCCCCTAGATTTGTCACCAGTCTGAGAGAACACCATCTAGATGTTCTCTTTTTTTCATTTCCAAGCATGTTTCCCCACAGCAATGATGTCATACAGCTTTCTTTTCGCAGACATGCAAAATATTTTTAAAAATATTTTCTAAAGCTCCTCCTCCCATCAAAAAAGATAATGCACTAAAATATTATTTCTTTTTGCACACATCTAAAAAAAAACACCCCCTGTCACTAAAAAGCACAATGATTCCACTCCACAAAAAGAGGCTCATGGCAGCATTTTTTATTATTTTTTCTTATATTTTTAAAAAGCATTTACTTTTCAACATATTACTATTTTTTTATGCATAAAATTTTATCACAAAATAAAAACAGAAAGAATAATTCCCACCCCTGCCCTACGGTTTTTTCAATATAAAAAGTTTAGCAAAGCCGCATGTGATAAAAAAATCTCACAAGACAAATTATTTTTATCAGCGTTTTAAGCATGTTAAAAAAGAGTTCTTACGTGTACATAAATATCACTGCGTAAACTTCACACGCACATGAAACAAATATGTCACAATAGCGCCATAACCATCACAAAACACACACAATACATGTAGGCACGCCCTTTGAGCCATACATGGCAGCATAAGAAAGAACATTCACGTTGTGAAAAAACACACATAACTACCTATGATAACAATACATTATCAAAGTAATAATTTTAAACCATTTGTCATATATTTCTGCACACCATATACAATAAAACTACGGGTTGTGTCTAAAAACACTCCCCCAAATTTATCAACATTTTACCGTAATAAGGAGCTCCCCATGGACTTACAAACAACCGTTCTTCTCGTAACTGGCTTCTTTTCTTTTACCACCATCGCTTCTGCCCTCTACGGTGTACGCACCTACGGGAATAAATAAGCTGCCAAACAAAATTTTATGACGGTGTAGGATTCAAAAGCCTACACCGCATCACTTAAGGGGTTTACCATGCATAGTAAGACACATTTTACATATTTTCTTTTGCTCACTTCCATGTTATTTTTACTTACAATGTATTCATTGCCTACAGACAATACCCCCTCTTGGCATAGCCACTTTTTAGAACCTCAAAACATGCACAGCATGCTGTAAAGATGAGTCAATGACATTACGCTACATGGAAGTCTTTTTGGCGCTCGCCCACACGCCCAATATGCGCGATGTGGCTCAGCGTATGTTTCTCTCACAAGCAGCCATATCCAACGCCCTTCGCGACTTTGAAGCCGAAATAGGTGTAGAACTTTTTGATCGCGTGGGGCGTGGTATTCGTATCAACGAAAAAGGACGCCTTCTAGAAAAACGTCTTGCCCCCATCTACCATCAGCTCAACAATGTCCTTGCTCTCCTTTCCAGCGAAGATCTCTTCGGAAAAATACATGTGGGAGCCTCCCTCACCTTGGCCAATTGGGTTATCCCCCAAGTGCTCTACGATATGAAAATGCACTACCCCCATGTGGAGCTGGACTGTACTTCTGGAAATACGGGAGAGATTGTTCAGCAAGTCACCCATGGTGAATTGGACATGGGCTTTGTGGAAGGCGATGTCCAAAGTATAAGCTTGCAAATTACCCCCATTGGACACGAAGAGCTTGTCATTGTGACCGCAGATAAAGAATTGGCCAGCCAGCCACGAGATGTCGAAGAGCTTATGCAACATTTTTGGCTCTTACGTGAAGCAGGATCCGGCACGCGTGAAACTCTGTTCCGTTATCTTACCCCCTTGGGTTTGCGTCCAAGACAGTTTTTAGAGTTGGCGCACACCGATGCCATCAAGCGTCTTTTACGTAATGCTGGCACCCTTTCTTGCGTGTCTCCTCTCATCATGAAGCAGGAAATACAGGACGGTAGCCTCTTTGTCATTCCCATTAAAGACATTGTCTTTAAAAGAATGTTTTACTGTATTCAACGTCGTGAAACCAGAGAAACACCTTTGCGCACAGCCCTTTTTTCCGAGCTAAAAAATCGACTCAACGCCTCCTTCCCCATAGTATAAAATCTAAATGGTTTTCTGTGGTGATACCATGCAAATAATGTCCATTTTCACAAACATTTGCTCGTAATCATGCATGGTATGACACAAAAAAAGCCCTCTCGAGAGGGCTTTTTTATTTACTCCACTGTCTCTAAATACTGTTTTAAAAAGGTGAACGTTTCTTCATACAAAGCGAGTATTTTCTCATAGCGCACATCTTCATCGCGTAAAAGTTTTTTCTCTATTCTATGGGCTTCTTCCCACAACATGGGTAAGCACACCGTACCGGCGGAATTTTTGATGGAACGCATAATGCGCACCAAGTTTTCTTGGTTGCCATCACGTATAAATTCACGCAAGCGTTGTACTTGTGCAGGATAAAAACGCACCCACATGGCACACATGGATTTGATAAGCTTTTCATCCTTGTTGGAGGTTTCCAAAGCTAGTTTAACATCAAAGAGTTTCGTTGAATCCCCTTCAAATGTGGTTTTGCTTAGCATTTTACCACCTTGAAAAATGGAATCTTTTTGCGTGCGCATGGCCATACGTGCCACTTTAGCCACCACATGCGCATCACGAGGGAACTTATCCACCGTGGATATATTAAAGAAGCGCAGCACATCCATATCAGCTTCAACAATATCTTCGGCTATGAGCACAATGGCCACGGGCTTAGCACCCAGTCGTTCTAAATAACGAATGCGCGTAGCCGTATAAATGGCATCTAAGTCGTTTAATTCGCGTAAAAAAACCACGGAAACATTGTGTTTGACATTATCCACCTCATGGAAAATATCATTGGCTGAGGGCACAAGCTTGGCAACAATATTTTCTTCAGCAAAAATACTCTTATGCTCTTCGGTAAATGCTTTAATGCCACAATCCCCAATGATGACAGATATGGGAACTTGCGAAGCTTTTTCACCTTCTAAAGCCTCCTCGTACAAACTTTTTTGCTCTTGTAAGGCCTCTTCATCCATAGTATTTGGCTTTTCATGGGCTTGTATAATGTCATTGGCCCAAGAAGGAATGGGTCCCTCTTTGACTTTGGGTTTAGCCGATGAGGATTGGGACTCGGCCAAAAGCGCGGCTCGTGTGCCCACTTGTATACCCTTACTGGCTTGAGTTACGCCTTGGTTAGCTTGCTTTACCCCTTTGGCAGTTTCTTTAAGACCAGCACTGACTTGTTGTAACTCCTTGGACACTTCCTTCGCCTTGGGATCTTGCAAGGCCGCCACACCATTTTGCATTTGCTCCAGTCCATCATTGGCTTTGGCTAGTCCCTTGTGGGCCTGCTGTAAGCCACTGTGGGCTTGTTGCAAAGCTATGGCTTCTTGCGATTGCCCCAAAACCCCACCTTGGGTAGGAACAGCATTGGTAGCACCAAAAGAGGTGCCCGCGCCACTTGTGGATGCCTCGCTACGATGTGAACCACCTTCGCGTACTTTATCCTCAGATACCAACTTCACTTGAGCCACCATCTCAAAACAGGCACCGGTGCTTTTATTCTGCTTAAGCTTCACCGAGCCATTAAGTTTAGAGGCAACTTCGGCAATGGGTTTCAGTGAAATGATGGGACGCGATGCGTAATGCTTATCACCTTTGGACGTGTATTTTTGCAAAAGCTCTTCACTTACCACAAAACCCTTGCCCGTATCTTCCACTTCTATAATCAAATGTATGGGCATATGTTCAACATCGCTGGAGCTAAATCTGCTTGCCATTTGCATGGCTGAGCGCACCCGCACTTGCACACCGCCTTCCTCTGTATGCACCACGCACTCCTTCACAATACGCATAACCATCTGACGCAAGTGAAAAGCGTCTCCAAGCACATATTCTGGAACTTGAGTATCGATCTCCAATTTGAGTGTCGTATTTCTTTCTTGGCATGAGCCATGAAACATTTGCAAGCATTGCTGAAAAAATGTATCCACATGAAATATTTCTTCGTAGCTTTGCCCACTGGCAGCTTTATCCACTCCTTGAAATTTCATGGTGGAGTTGGCCAACTGTGTATTCATGGATTGCAAAGCCAGTAAAAATTCTGCCCTTTGAGGGTTATTTCCATCTTGCTGTAAACCATGAATAATGCGTGAAACATTGCCCAGTATCATTTCCATCTCATGGCCCATATTGTCCACCATGGATTTGGCATACTCTAAATTGGTGCCTTGAGAAATATTCTTTTTCCACAAACGCACAATGGAAAAATATAAAAAGAGGATGACAAAAGAACTCACAATGACACCATATACCACAAGAGAAGATTGCTCCATTCTTTGCGAAAGCACGTACAATTCCGGATTTGTTTCCACCACCACAGCCCCAAGCAAGTCACCACTTTGCACTGTCAAATGACAAGAAAGACATGATTTGGAAGCAAATACAGGGCGCACATAATGATATATGCCGTAGTCATCTAAATAGGTAAACCCATCCTGACGTCCATCGCTAGCCATGGCCATGATGGCCGTATTGTCTTCTGCCGTGGGAAAGCTTTTTTCATTGATGGGAGAATTACTCACAAAACGTAAGGTCACACCATTTTGAAACTCATTTTCCAGCTTTCGTATAATTTCAATGGGAACAGCCTTGGTCAAATTCTTCCCATTGATGGTGGCTGTTGCCCCAGGTAGATAAGCCTCGGTACTTTGCGGCCCCGTGACAAATATTTCTTCCTTTTCCTCAAACCATAAAAACATTTCATGCACTTGCTGACCCACATGGCGTGAATTTGCACGTATCTCTTGGGAAACCACATCACTTTGCGCCGTAAAGTGCACATACAAATAGGCCATGCATGCCATCCATATGACCACCAATGCCGATGCCAGTATAAAATACTTTTTCAATGAACTGTTCATAAACTCTCGCTTATCTTAATAAAATCCTAACCTTCATAAACCAAATACAGTGCGAGGTATTGTATGCGAGGAAAAAGTAATAGCTAGATCTGTACTGACGCGGCCTCCATATCTTGTGAGATGAATATATTTTTTGTGGGTAGCTTGCTCACAAAAACATCCTGCGCTAGGGGTTTTGAAAAGTAATACCCTTGGGCAACATCACATTGCAATTTCTTAAGTATATGCACATGCCTTTGGCTCTCCACACCCTCTGCCACCACTTGAATATCCAAGCGATGCAACATGGTGATGATACTTGCCACCAGCATGATACCTTTTTTATGTACAAGCTTATCATCAAGGAAAGCTTTATCCAATTTTACCACATCCACACGCAAGGTGCTCAACCTATGCAAGGAAGATACACCTGTGCCAAAATCATCAATGGCAATCTTAAAACCTAAGGAGTCCAAGGTTTCTATAGCTTTAATAAAAGCTTCCGACTCTGCCACCACGGCGCTTTCCGTTATTTCTATTTCTATTTCTGAAGCTTTAATGCCATAGCGATGCATATAAAGTTCCATAAGTGCGTACGTTTCATCGTGCAAAATACTTATGCCTGAGAGATTCACAGCCAAGGGAGGCAATTGATGCATGTCCCTATGGTCATGAATAAACTTACATGTCTTTTCAAATACATACATATCAAGTTTACCTATGAAGGCATTGGATTCAAATACAGATATGAAATCGTCGGGATAAATGGTGGGTCCTTGGGTGGGGTGCCAGCGTACCAGCACTTCAGCTCCACACACACGATTACTGTGCAAAGACACCTTGGGTTGAAAATTTAAAACAAACTCACTATTGGCAATGCCATGCTCCATGCGATAAATAACTTGCTTTTGTGAGTCTATTTCCCTTTTCATGGCCTCGGTAAACACTATGCTGGAAATACCATGCTCTTTTTTGCCTTTAAGACGCGCCGTATTACAATAATCCACCATGGTATCCAGACGCAATTGCACATCATCCACCACATAACAGCCACATGAAAGACTAATGGTATAATTGCTTTCTAATAACTCTTTCACACCATCTGCCACGTCTAATATAAACTCAGGTGTGTCATATTCTGAAGTTAATGGTCTAGTTTTCATGAAAATGAGGGCGATATCATCTCTTAATCGTGCAATACAAAGAGCATTTTCTTGATCCATATATTTCTTTTTCAGCATTCCCACCAAGAAAAGAAGAACCTCGTCGGCTTTTTCCTTACCATAGACTTGGTTAAGCAAGCTAAATCTATCCACATCAATACATAACAACATATACTCGCCAGGTTTAGCGCGCTTTAATGTGCGAGATATGAGCTCAAAAGCATGTTGCTTGGTACTTAAGCCTGTCATGGGATCTGTATTAATGATGGTATACAACCTGCGCTTTTCTGCTCGTGAACGCCACACATATACACCAAAGAGCAATGCCGCCAATAGGGAGATTACACCCACCACGGAGAACTGATATTCTCGCATTATACCTTGAACGGTGCTGGGCGGTCGCATGGCATTTTCTGCTGCCATAATAACAGCCTGCACCGCCACAGGATTTAATTTATCAATATACGCATTCAATACATTGAGAGCTTCGGGGGGATATTTCTTGGATAAATAAAACCGTAATGGTAATACCAAGGACGTAGGCATGATTCTATTTTCATACATACCAAGCACGGAAATGGCATTTTCTGCACCTGGTTCCGTAAGCAATATACCCTCCACCTCTCCAGATTTATACGCTTCTGTTACTTCATCAATATTATTATAAATGTTAATTTTCCACTGAGGGAAATAATTTTGCACTGTTGCGTGGTCAAACACGGAGTAATCTAGCATGCCCAACACATTTTCATGGGCAGGATTAAGCTCCTCACCATGTGTAAAGAGCACCATGGGTATGGTGGCATAGGTTTTTGAGGCATAAAAATGCTCTTGCTTTACGTCTTTATCACCCAGTATGGCAAAGGTCATATCAAATTGCGTGATATCAACCCCTGTATGGGCTGTATAAGGAATAAGCTCTGTGGGATTGTTATGCATTTGCCTAAATAGCTCCAAAACGCCAATACTTATACCGGCAGGATTACCTTGTTCATCCACATACTGAATGGGAAAATGCTGATCCAAAAAACCCACTTGCGCCACTTTACGCGGGTTTTCCATCACTTGAACTTCCTGATTATCAAGGGCATGACGGACAAAGAACGTGTCCTTATTTACATATTTGAGATAGAGTTCATGCAAGGTCGCAGAATTATATGTTTGCGCTTGCTCCATGGCGCCATCCAATGCATCAAGCAGATAGGCATTACGTGGTAAAGCCGCAAAATATAAATCTTGTCGTCCCACCTTGGTAGCGATCTGTTTCCCCTTAACGAAGTAGAAAGAATTCACCAGATGGTAATCGGCATCACTTAAAAGATATTCTTGATAATTATCGTAAAGCAAATACTTCATGACAATGTTATTCTTTATGATGAATTTATCTAAGATATTTTTCGCTTCGCTGTTGTCTGAATAAATGGAAACTGTCTTGCCATTTAAGGACGCCACATCGTTAAAGTATATATCCTTACTTGTATCTGTGGCGAGATATATATCTGTGCTTGTGATGGGTTTCTGCGAAAATTTATAACGGAACATCCTTTCAGGAGATTTAGCCACAAAGGCTATAACATTATCCCCTTTGACCCCAAGAGCCACATTCTTGGCATGGCCATCCGCAGAAAAAGGCAGTACCGTGATGTTAAAGTCTCCATACCTAGAAAGAACGCCTAACAAATTGCCAAGATACCCCTCCGCATCATAGGAAGCATCATAGGCACCGCCATTGACCATGCACGACACACGCAAATCCAAAGATTGCTGTGACTCCTTTGTGGCGGAAAAAAGAAAAGGTGGGAAAAAAAGATGAAAAAAGAAAAAGAAGAAAAAAGCGGCAACGGCCTTTCTCTGATACAATGAACCCGATACACACTTACCGAAAAAAAACATAAAATCCTCACAAGACCACCATGAAATAGCACTTTTCACGGTATACTTAGCCTAGAGCGAGGAACTAAACCATAAATCAAATAAAATAGCGAGATTCATTAACCTGTGTGCAACATAGCATGAGGCAAAATACAGTCAATAAGGCGCAAATTTAAAAGTGATTACCTATATTTACATCTACTTTCATATTATTTTTTATTCTTATATTTCAATAGGTAACGTAGCATATTTTTTTGCCATATCTCCATGACAGCATAACTTTGTTGTATTGATGACATCCCTTTGCAAAACAGATCAAGTAACATACTAAAAAAACATACTTTCTTTCAAGAAGAAAATCATACTAAATTACTTATTCACAAATATTTTTTATTTTTTCATTTCAATGACTTTTCAGCATTTTTAAGATCTCTTTTTTATCCAGTACTGGACAAAAAAAAGCCCCCCACACAAATTGTGTAGAGGGCTTGTGAATAACAAGCAGTATTGCCAGTTACATCATTATCCCAGCATATCCATTTGCTTTTGCACCAAGATAATGGTTTCTTGACCTGCATCCATCTTGGTAAATTCTGTATAGTCTACACCGCCAACCGTAGCGTCTGCCTTGGCAGTCCAGCCTTGAGTTATAAGGGAACTTTCATCTAGGTTGCCAGCAGCGTCGGTGGAAATGCTTTGCTGCAAGACTCTAGCAGCGTCGGCATCATCCCCCAACATAATGACTTCCATGGAGGATAAGCTCGATCCGCCATTGCTGAAAACATTTTGAAGCTCAGCAGAGGTGTTCACACCGGCTAACAACACGTCCATGCCTGCGCCGCCGTCCAGTTCAAACACGTCGCCTAAGTCCAAATCATCAAGGTAGATAATATCATCTCCGGCACCACCAAGGACTTCATCACCCACGCCTGCAAAGAAAATATCATCTCCGGCGCCACCGTCCAGCAAGTCAGAGCCGAAGCCACCGTACAAAATATCATCACCAAGGCCGCCAAACAACATGTCATCGCCGTCTTCGCCATGCAGTAAATCGTTGCCATCTTGTCCTTGCAAAGTATCATCACCAGCACCGCCATACAAAGCGTCGCGAGCATCGCTACCGATTAAGACGTCAGAAGCGGGGGTGCCTTCCTCCATGTTTTGCATAAGGGCGCCCACCACAACAGTGTGAGATTGTGCAGCACCGTTGGCATTTGTAGCTTGCAAAACAAAAGAAACATCCGCATCAAGAGTTTTAAACTGATGTAAATCCCACTGCCCCGTAGCATCTAAGCTTAAAGAGAAGTAAACTTCACCAAAAGAATCTTGTACAGAGTATATACCATGGGCTTCCACCAAGCTCAATTCTTGCCCGTTTATGGTGAGGGTATTGCCTGTATTGGCGTCGGCAAGGACATCAAAGTCTTGGCCTGCAATGGTAAGCAGCGTTAAAGACGCATTAGAGGCTCCCAAAAGTTCCACTTCTCCTGCAAATTCAGCAGGCGCACCGGAAAAGATTATGGAAGAAAGCGTAAAACCTGGACTGCCCACAAGAGGATTGGAATTTTCACCATCCACAGGTAAAAAGGCCACAGTATCAAAGCCAACATCACTGGAGAGTGAAAAGGTTTCGCTATTATCTGCAGTTACACCATTAATCAACTTGGAGCCAACAAGCTCGCCATTATGATATAAAAGCACAACCACATGATCCGCATAATTGCTATCATCTTCTCGGTTCAACGAACGACAAGCCAATTGAAAGTCCACATTGTAGCTTAGTTTGCCTTCAGGCATTTCCACCACAAGAACTTCGCTGGTGCCATTGGTAGACTGGGCGACTTCCCCAGAGCCTATGGCACTACCTTGATAGCCTATACCAAGACCTTGCTCATAACCTGCAACATCATCAATGGGCTCGTTAATAACCAAATCTACACTTGATTTGGTAAAGACATCTTCGAAATCCATCCCCAATTGAGCCGCACTTAAATTTCCAAATTCATCACCCTTTACAGCGTATGATGAAAAAATAAGCCCTGATTCCAGATGTATATATGCCCCTTTACTTTCTTCAACGGGAGTAAAAGATGTAGCTAAAGACCCTAAAGAAGTATTGTAATCCTCATTAACGGCATAATCAGTGGCATCAAAACCATATGTCGGATTAAAAGCAGGAAAATTAACATCTGGTGCGATGCCAAGGTCACCCACTGGCCCAGGAGCCACAGCAGCAACCGCCAATGGCGCAGCATCATTTATACCACTTATACCCAAACCACCATCCGATGAGGCTGGTAAGTCTGAATTTATGGTGCCAAGACTTGTGAGTCCTTCACCTAAAACACCAAAGCCAAAGCCCACAGAGCTACCACTGCCAAGCACTGGCCCAGCGGCTGGACCTGCTGCCGGCATCAGTTCATCGCCAAGAGCGGCAAAAAAGTCTTCTCCTTTCACCTCAGCTCCTTCAATTAAGAAGGTAGGCATATTTTCAGAGGTATAGGCCACGTAAAAATCTGTGAGTACCAAGCTTGCGCCATCTTCAAAGCTCATGACAAGGTTATTATCATCGCGTGTTAATGTGGCAGAGCCTGCATCAAAATCAAAAAGTAAACGATCTTCAGATTGAGGTACAAGTGTAACAACTTGCCCTGCGGTTGGTTTTTGTAAGGTTATATCTGCCATGGTCATTCCCCTTAATGTAGAAAAATTGATACCCTAAACATTTTATGCAAAACACGGTTCGGCCCCTGGCCAATAAGAAAAACGATAGAGAGTATAGGCGCATGGACGGCGCAAGTGCGTCGGTGAAACCATGGCCCCTGATACATGTGTTATCCACACAGAAAACGAGGTTTCCTGCTGTGCATATTCCACACTATATATTTTGTGAATGCTGTGCAGAAAATTCATTAAAAAGATAAACACACCATACACTAATGCTCAGATGAAAGTTACACTTTAACATGATCTCCGTCAAGGCGTTTGCCCTTTACGGAGCATTGCGTCCACACAAATAAAAACATAACTTGTCACTTTTTTCTCATGCTTTTGGCATAAATTTGACAAAAGTAGACACTGCATGCTAATATTTGCAATTGCTTTGACATAGAGGCTTATTTTCAAACTAAATTTTATTCGGGCCTTTATAAAAGCGTGGCTTGTGTATGCCCTAGGGCACATCGAAATTTTTTATTTTTATGGAGTTTTTCTCATGAATAAAGGTAAATCTTTATTGCTTGCTGGTCTTACCATGGCCATGTTTGCTACCCCTGCTTTTGCAGCAGAAGTTATCAAACTTGGTGTAGCCGGCTCCCACACGGGCGACCTTGCCTCTTATGGTATCCCCACTTGGAACGCTGCTGTTCTTCTTGCTGAAGAAATCAATGCCAAAGGCGGCATCGACGGCAAGCAAATTGTTATTGTAGCTCAAGACGACCAATGTAAGCCAGAGCTTGCCACCAACGCAGCCACCAAATTGGTTTCCGACGAAGTGGACGTGGTTTTAGGTCACATTTGTTCTGGCGCCACCAAGGCCGCCTTGCCCATCTATAACAACACCAAGCTCATTTCCATGTCGCCTTCGGCCACAACTCCAAGCCTTACCACCGATGGAAAAAGCCCTTACTTCTTCCGCACCATCGCCAACGATGATGCCCAAGCCAAGCTTTCTGCCGCCTTCGTAAACGATACTCTTAAAGCTAAAAAAGTTGCCATCATCCATGACAATGGTGAATACGGCAAAGGCTATGCCGAAAACAATAAGAAGCTTTTAGAAGCCGCTGGCAAAGCCGAAGTGGCTCTTTTTGAAGCTGTAAACCCTGACGCTGTGGACTACGGCGCCACTGTGAAAAAGCTTAAGAGAGAAAAAGTGGAAGCCATCATCTTTGGCGGCTACCATCCCACCGCTTCTAAGCTTGTACAACAAATGAAGCGCGATCGTGTACGCATTCCTTTCATCGGCCCTGACGGTGTAAAAGACGATACCTTCATTAAAATGGCCGGTAAAGAAGCTGAAGGCGTATATGCTTCCTCCCCTTCCGACACCAGCTCCCTTACCATTTACCAAAAAGCTCGCGAGCAGCATCTTAAGAAGTTCAACGCTGAACCCGGCGCCTTCTTCTACAATGCCTATGCCGCAGCTCAAGCATTACTCAACGCCATTGATAAGGCCGACAGCACCGAAACCGATAAAATCATGGCAGTACTTCGCGCTGAAAGCATCGAAACCCCTGCCGGTACCATCCGTTTCAGCAGCACTGGCGACCCCATTGGTGTAGGTCTTTCCATGTACCAAGTTAAAGATGGTAAGTTCGTGGAAACTGACAGCAAGATCCTTATTGACTAATTTGTAGTATTTTACGGGCCAAGGCTTCGGTCTTGGCCCCTTTTTCAAACAATTTTACCACTGCAGCTTACTTCTTACATTTCTTTTTCTCCCCACACTAAGGCCGCAGCCCAAAAGACTCCCATACGGACGGATTGTTATGGACATACAATATTTTATAGAACTCTTCTTTGGCGGACTCACCCGTGGTAGCATTTATGCGCTCATTGCGCTTGGCTACACCCTTGTATACGGGATCATTGAGCTTATTAACTTTGCCCACGGCGAAGTGTACATGATTGGAGCCTTCACAGCTTTTGTGGTGGCCAGCGCCCTTGGTATCATGGGCTTTCCGGCCTTCGCCATTTTAATCATAGCTGCCTTGGTGGCCATTGTTTGGTGTGCCTCCTACGGCTACACTTTGGAAAAGGTGGCCTATAAGCCCTTACGCGGCGCCCCCAGACTATCACCGCTCATCTCTGCCATTGGTATGTCTATCTTTTTGCAAAACTATGTTATCTTAGCGCAAACATCTGACTTCGTAGCTTTTCCTCGTCTTATCCCCGATTTGGAATTCCTCTACGCTTGGGACATTATGGGCTCCAGTGACTTCATTATCTTAGTCACCAGCACCATTGCCATGATAGCCTTAACCCTCTTTATCAACTACACAAAAATGGGTAAGGCCATGCGCGCCACGGCACAAAACCGCAAAATGGCGCTGCTCCTTGGCATTGATGCTGACCGCATCATCTCCTTAACCTTTATTATCGGGTCTTCCTTGGCCGCTGTGGGCGGTGTGCTCATTGCTTCGCACATGGGTCAAGTGAACTTTGCCATCGGTTTCTTGGCAGGTATCAAAGCCTTTACGGCGGCGGTACTTGGCGGCATTGGTTCCATTCCCGGTGCCATGCTTGGCGGCATTGTGCTTGGTCTTTGCGAAAGCTTCACCACGGGCTATTTTTCCGGTAACTATGAAGATATGATTGCCTTTGCCATTCTTATTCTCATACTTATCTTCCGACCCGATGGCATTCTTGGCAAAGCCAAAGTACAAAAGGTATAGGGGGCAACATGAATATTTTTCTCAAAGCCGCCATTGTGGCCTTATGGTTCATGGTTTTAACTTTCCCCCTCATGGGCTTACAAGTTAACAACACAGAAGCCACCATTCTCATTCGCTGGGAACGCGTCTTTGGCATGGGCATTGCCACCTTTGTGCTGGCCATTTTGTGGCACATTTGCTTTCAACGCAAAGCACAAGGTTTACCCATCATTCCCCTGCCCAAGACCATCACCGAAGGCAGCTCCAGCCTTGCTCAAAGCATGTTCATCAAGCGCGGTGTACCTGTTCTTGTGGGCATAGGCATGATAATTATGCCCCTGCTCAGCTCCATGTATCAAACCAACATCATGATTTCTGCCCTGCTCTACGTCATGTTGGCACTGGGTTTGAATATTGTGGTGGGCATTGCCGGTCAATTGGTACTGGGCTATGTGGCCTTCTACGGTGTGGGTGCATACACTTACGCTTTGCTCAACCAATTTTTTGGCATGGGCTTTTGGGTGTGTTTACCCTTGGGCGGCTTTGTGGCTGTTATTTTTGGTTTGGCCCTAGGCTTTCCAGTATTACGTTTACGCGGTGACTATTTGGCCATTGTAACCCTTGGTTTTGGCGAAATAGTGCGCATCTTCCTCCAAAACTGGAGCGATATCACTGGCGGTCCTCGCGGTGTGTCCAACATTCCTCCACCAAGCTTCTTTGGCATGGAAATGGACTTACCCATGACCACCACGTATATTTATTATTTGGTGCTCATAGCCGTGCTCATTACCATTGTGATTATTTCGCGCATTAAAAACTCCCGTGTGGGTCTGGCCTTACAGGCTCTGCGCGAAGATGAAATTGCCGCTCAAGCCATGGGTATTGATATCACCAAGGTAAAGCTTTCTGCCTTTGCTCTGGGTTCTTGCTGGGCTGGTTTTGCCGGTGTTATCTTTGCCGCCAAAACGTCCTTCATCAACCCTGCTTCCTTCACCTTTATGGAATCTGCCATGATTTTATCCATGGTGGTTCTTGGCGGCATGGGCTCCATATCCGGCGTTATCATGGCAGCTCTTATTCTTATTTTGGTGCCAGAATACTTACGCGCCTTTTCCGAATATCGCTTACTTATTTTCGGTGCCATCATGGTGCTGATGATGATTTTCCGCCCACAAGGCTTAGTCACCGGCGAACAGCGTCGTTATAAATTGACCAAGGCTGAAGGCACAGAGGAGTAATACTATGAAAACTGTTTTGGAAGTCACTTCTCTTTCCCGCAACTTTGGCGGATTACGCGCCGTGAACGAGGTGGATTTAACCATCAATCAGGGTGAAATTGTGGCCCTCATTGGCCCCAACGGCGCCGGTAAAACCACCTTTTTTAACTGCATCACCGGCATTTACGAGCCCTCTGAAGGCGATGTATACTTACACACTGCCGACGGTAAAAAGCATCACTTAAACGGACGCAAGCCCCATGAAATTACCTCCCTTGGCATGGCACGCACCTTCCAAAATATCCGTCTTTTGGCAGATATGACGGTGCTAGAAAATGTCATGATTGGCCGCCATTGTCGCACCAAGGCCGGTATTTTGGGTGCCATTTTGCGAGATAAAGGCACAAGACAAGAAGAGCAAGATGCCGTGGATTATAGCTATGAGCTTTTACGCACAGTGAATTTGCACAAATCTTATCAAGATAAAGCCAAAAACCTTTCCTACGGCGCCCAGCGTCGTTTGGAAATTGCCCGCGCCATGGCCACAGAGCCCAATATGCTCTTGCTTGACGAGCCGGCCGCCGGCATGAACCCCAATGAAACCCTTGAACTTGAAAGCCTTGTGCAAAAAATACGTGAAGATTACAAACTTTCCATTTTGCTCATTGAGCACGATATGAACATGGTTATGTCCATGTCCGATCGTATTTATGTGATGGAGTACGGTTCACGTATTGCCATGGGTACCCCCGAAGAAATTCGCAATAACCCACAAGTTATCAAGGCTTATCTTGGCGAGGACGACAATGCTTAAACTTAACAATGTCAACACCTACTATGGCAATATTCAAGCCCTGCGCGATGTATCGCTCACCATCAATCAAGGGGAAATCGTTACCCTCATTGGTGCCAACGGGGCCGGAAAGAGCACTACGCTCATGTCCATTTGCGGTATTAATCCCATTCGAAGTGGTGAAATCCTCTTTGAAGGCCAGCCCATTAATACTCTGCGCCCCCACGAAATCGTGAAGCTTGGAGTAAGCCAAGTGCCCGAAGGCCGCCTCATTTTCCCAGACCTCACAGTGCAAGAAAATATCGACCTTGGTGCTTTCTTACGCAATGACAAAGCGGAAATTGCCCGCGACCAAGAATATGTGTACAGCCTTTTCCCCATTTTGGCTGAGCGTCGCCGTCAAACCGGTGGTACTTTGTCCGGTGGTGAACAACAAATGCTGGCCATATCTCGTGCGCTCATGGGACGTCCGCGCCTCCTATTCTTGGATGAGCCCTCCTTGGGCTTGGCGCCCATCATCATTCGTCAAATCTTCTCCATCATTGAGCAGGTGAATGCCAATGGCATGACTGTCTTCTTGGTGGAACAAAATGCCAACCAAGCCCTGCGCATCGCCCATCGCGGTTATGTCATGGAAAATGGTCGCATAGTGAAAGAAGATAGCGCAGCGGCCTTGCTTTCCAGCCCAGAAGTACGCGAAGCCTACCTTGGCGGCATGTAAGACGTTATTTGCTTGAAGTAAAATACTTTTCAGCATAAACTATAAAAAAACATCTCTGGTGGAGGGGAGTTATTCACTCAACTCCACCAATTTTATCCTTCATAAAATTGTGACGGACGCTTTTCTTTGGAACAATACTGAGCTTCGTGTTAGCTTTTCATGAGACATCAGCATCATTCAAGCGTCTGCCATGTTCACCCACTAAAGTTTTTGAAAGGGAAAGCCTTTTCCCCAGCATATCCTAGCAAGATACAAATATGGGAGGCATACTATGGATACAGCTTGGCAAAATTTTTTAGAGCCTTACGCCATAGAGGATGATGCTCGCGCCATGGCCTATGAGCAAGCCAGTGTTGAGCAGCGACAAATGCTTAAAACTGCCATTGCTTACCATGCCTTACAAGGAGAAAATCCCAGCACTGTCTCTTGCGTCTTGGAGTACAAAACCAAAGGCTTTTGGCAAAGAACCCATTGCGCCCCGGCCCCCACACTTTTTATACTTTGTGGTGAAGAATATGCTTCACCGGCTCGTTTGGTGGCCTCTATCATGCCGGCTCTATTGGCAGGCGTGGGGCAATGTATTTTTATCCATGTGAGCAATGGCAAGCAAATTCCTTCCTCTCTATTGGTGGCCTTGGAGCTTTTGGGCTTGGAGGATGCTTACACCTTACCTAGCGTGGAACAGGCCAAGGAATTCATGCAAAATCTTGCCACAAGCTTTGAGTATATACACAATCAGCGCTTATTGCTCTTACATCAAGACCAAAGCCTTGCTGCTTTGCGTCACAGCGTGCAAGCCTTACATATACCGTATTTTGAGGATAAAAGCCCGCCATATGTTTTTGTGGCGCCCACCATTGGACAAAGCATGCTGGACAATATCACCTATGCCCAGCCCGACGCCATACAAGTGGCTAAGCCCTTTGACTTTGCCCATGCCTATTATGGCGTAGAGCGTCCTTCACAAAAGCCTCTGGCCCAAAGTATTACCCAAGGCACAGCCCTGTATCATCAGCACTATACTCAAAACATGGAAGCCTGCTGGCACATGAGCGGACTTGACAAGAATTTTTTCCTCAATCACTATGTGGTGGCTGGTACAACCTTTGACGGTGAGGACGAAGATGAACGCTAATACAAGCATGGAAGCCTTACGGAACATAGGTATTATTGCACATATTGACGCTGGCAAAACCACGCTTAGCGAACGCATCCTCTACTATACAGAAAAAATCCACCGCATGGGCGAAGTGCATGAAGGCACTGCCACCATGGATTACATGCCCGAAGAACAAGAACGCGGCATTACCATCGTTTCGGCTTGTACATCTTGCCAGTGGAAAGATTATACCATTAATATTATTGATACTCCAGGCCACGTGGACTTCACCATTGAAGTACAACGTTCTTTGCGTGTATTGGACGGAGCCGTGGGTGTATTTTGCGCCGTGGGTAGTGTGGAACCGCAATCGGAAACCGTTTGGCAGCAATCGGAAAATTTCTCCGTCCCCAAGATAGCTTTCATTAATAAAGTGGATAGGCTGGGGGCAAACTTTGAGCAAGTGCTTATGGGCATGCGCGAACAGTTGCACACCAAGCCCCTTTTGCTCACCTTGCCCGTGGGTCAAGGGGATGATTTTGAAGCCATCATTGACCTCATCACCATGGAGCGCATGGATTTTGATGAAGAAGATCAAGGTGCCACATTAAGCCGCCAGCCCCTGTCATCTCAAGAAGAAAAACTAGCTGCTCCGTGGCGTGAAAAGCTTCTGGAAGATTTAGCCGAAGTGGATGATATTTTTCTGGAAGGCTACTTGGCTGAAAAGCCCTTCACCCCCGAAGAAATCACTGCCGCCGTGCGCCGCGCATCCTTAGCTCGAGCACTCACTCCCACCTTTTGTGGCTCTGCCTTGCGCAATGCCGGCATTCAATCGGTGCTGGACGGCATCTGTGCCTTTTTACCCGCCCCTGTGGACGTAAACGCCCCCATTGCCTTGGACGCACAGCTGGCAGAACACACCATAGAGCAAAGCAAAGACGCGCCTTTTTCTGCCCTCATCTTTAAAATCCTCATGGACGATGGACGTAAGCTAGCCTTCATGCGCATCTATGCCGGAACCCTACGCCAAGGTGAGCAATACTATCCCATGGAAGATAAAAAAGTGGGCTCACCCGATAGAGTACAACGCATTTACCGCATGCATGCCGACTATCGTGAACAAATGGACAGTGCCACTGCCGGTGACATTGTGGCCATTGTGGGCTTGCGCGCCGCCACCACAGGCATGACCTATTGCAGTAAAGATGCTCCCTACGAGCTTGAAAGCATTGAAGGCTATGCACCGGTCATTACCCTTGCCATAGAGCCACGTAATGCCGATGAAGGTGCCACCTTGGATGAAGCTCTTGAGCGATACACCCTTGAAGATCCTACCCTCAAAGCCCATGTGGATGAAGGCTCAGGCCACCGCATGCTTTCCGGCATGGGGGAGCTGCACCTTGATGTTATCATGGAGCGCATGAAGCGCGAATATACCATTGAGCCCCGCGTGGGACACCCTCAAGTGGTCTGTCGTGAAACCATCACCGCCGTAGCCTCTGCCCAAGGTGAATTTGACCGCGAGTTGGGTAAAGAGCATCACTATGGATTGGTACAACTCACCATTGAGCCAGCCGCTCGAGGTACGGGTAATGTCGTTGCTTTCGATGCGAGCTTTCCTGAAAATATTTTAGATCCTGCCAAGGCCGGTGAAGCAAGTAAACTCTTGGCACCATTGCAGCTTAACCTTGCTTGGTTACAAGCCGCTCTACAAGGCATTGAAGATGCTCTGCAAAGCGGCCCAGTGCAGGGGTATCCTCTTCAAGATGTGGCAGTGACCATTACGCATTTGGGGCGCAAAGACGGTCTTTCTTCCGTGCCTGGGTATCATATGGCCGCCGGCATGGCTTTGCGTGAGGCTCTCAGCAAGGCTAGTCCTCTTTTACTTGAGCCCATCATGAATGTGGAAATCACCGTGCCTGAGGCGCATCTGGGGCCCGCCATGAGTCTTTTCACAACCTGTGGTGGACGTGTTGAAAACTTAGGGCATCGCGGCAATGCCGAAGGCGGCGGCACAGAATATAAGATTCTTCAAGGCCTTGCGCCTCTTTCACGTCTTTTTGGTTTTTCCACATCCTTGCGCTCTGCCACACAAGGCCGCGCAGGGCTTATTCTTCAATTTGCAACCTTTGATATTCTCTAATGCAACAACCTAAAGCAAAAAAAAGTCTCGGGCAGCACTTCCTGCGCGACAAAAATATTTCGGAAAAAATTGTCTCCCTCTTACACATTAAAGAGGGAGATTCCGTCATTGAAATTGGCCCTGGTCCCGGTGCACTCACCACCATTTTAGAACAAAAGCCCCTGTCCAAGCTTACCCTTGTGGAAAAAGACGACCACTGGGCTGCGGAGCGTCAGCGTTTAGGAGGCCCCAATACCGAAGCTTTGCTTCTTGACGCCTTGCAAATGCCTTGGCACACCATCGATGAGCAAAATCCACGTAAAATCATTAGCAATTTGCCTTACAACGTGGCTTCTCCCCTCATGTGGGACATATTCTCTCAAAGCACGGGGCTCATTCGCGCTGTGTTCATGATGCAAAAAGAAGTTGGTTTGCGTCTTGTGGCGAAACCAAGCACCAAAGAGTACGGTGCACTCACCGTCTGGACGCAAAGTTTTGTACGTGTTGAATGGGGTTTTGTGGTGGGGCCAAAATCCTTCGCGCCTCCGCCCAAAGTGGACTCTGCCGTTCTAGCCTTCATGCCGCGCCCAGTAGATGAGCGCCCAAAACATCCGGAGCTTTTAGCCAAATTTGTAAAAATGTGTTTTCAAAATAGACGCAAGCAGCTCAAAGCCATCCTGCGTCAGAACAATGCTCTGCACATGCTTCCCACCTTGGAACATTTGCAAATTGACCCTCAAAGACGCCCAGAAACCCTTTCTCCGGTGGATTTTGCCATCATTTTACAAGATTTTGTTCAAAGGGGCTTGACTTTATAGGCCCTGCATGATTTCTTAGCCGTCTCGCAAATATTACAGCCTTGATTTTGAGGAGAATACCATGACTAAAGCAGATTTAATTGAAAAAATAGCCACCTCCGCCAACCTCACAAAAGCCGATGCAGAACGCGCTCTCAGCGCCGTGCTAGACGCCATTTCTGAGGGTTTAAAGCAAGAAGACAAGCTTACCCTCGTGGGCTTTGGTTCCTTCGTGGTGGAAAGCCGCAAAGAGCGTCAAGGACGCAATCCACGCACTGGTGAGGCCATCACCATTCCTGCTTCCAAAGCTGTGAAGTTCCGCCCCAGTAAGCAATTGAAAGATAGTTTAAACTAATTTTTGGTTTGTATTTTTTAGCTGGGGGAAGGGACCTTTTTGAAAAAAGGTCTCCTCCCCCCAGACCCCCCACCCTCAAAAACTTTTCATGGCGGCGGCATTTCATTGTTAATGGATATGTGTGTCGCATGCAAAAAAAGAGAGCCTTGGCTCTCTTTTTTTATGTTTTTAGATTATTTTTTAGGCATATTTCTGGGAAAGAGTAGCATAAGAACAGGCTTTTGAAAAAGCAAAAGGCCGCTTTCGCGGCCTTTTTTTTTCATCGGAAACTGAGAGGCTTTGTTCCGAGGCATAAGGTTGACTCTACGTCACAGGCAAACCAACAACAAGCTCACCTTTCCTTATAACGCCCTTCCTTCCATGGTCACATGCAGCTACACAAAAGCGCGCATGCTGTCCCTGTGTGGGTTTTTTACACAGGAGTTATTTTACTAGCTTACGCTAAAATTAGTCTGCTTGCCTGCGAATGAAAGTCGGTATACCAAAATCTGTTTCGTCAAATACAAACTCTTCTTTACCAGGAGCATAACCTCGGTTTTGTTGACTTCCAAGAACTTGTTTTTTACGTACAAAAGGGGGCACATCACTTTTACCATCATACCATTTTTCCACTGGAGCACGACGCGGTGCAACTGTTTCTTGAACTGGTTCTTGCATCATGGCAGGTTGTTGCATGGGTTGGCAGTTAAGGCCTTGAACTGGCACAGCGGCGGCGGGGCCAGGTTGTTTAAAACTAGTCACATTGGAAGATCTCTCTTCTTCCACAGCAACAGCATCCATGGACTCAATACCCGTTGCCACCACGGTTATGCGTAATTCATCGCCAGCTGCTTCATTGAACACCACACCAAAGATAATATTGGCATCAGGATGTGCAGCACCATTAATAATTTCACCGATTTCGCTAATTTCTTCACCGGAAATATCCATGGAAGCTGTAATGTTATACAAAACAGCCTTGGCACCTTCCAAAGAAACATCTTCTAAAAGTGGGCTCATGATGGCGCTTTGAGCAGCCTCGCGAGCGCGGTTTTCACCAGAAGCAACACCAGTTCCCATGAGTGCTAAACCAGACTCTTGCATAACAGTACTTACGTCAGCAAAGTCAAGGTTAATCATACCCTCTTCCATGATCACATCGGAAATACCTTTGACGGCGTAATAGAGCACATCGTTGGCTTTTTTGAGCATTTCGGTGAAAGGAGCTTTTTTGGGAGCAAAAACCAACAAGCGATCATTGGGGATGGTGATAAGACAATCCACATGTTGACGCAATTCTTGCAGACCTGCATCTGCTGCTGCGCGACGTTTGCTACCTTCAAAGGAGAAAGGCTTAGTCACAACGCCCACTGTGAGAGCACCCATTTCACGAGCTGCCTGGGCAATAACAGGAGCAGCACCAGTACCGGTACCACCGCCCATGCCGGCAGTAACAAAAACCATATCCGCGCCTTCTAAGGCATCACGGATGGCAGCAACACTTTCCACGGCAGCTTCTTTACCCTTGGCAGGATTGGCGCCAGCGCCAAGACCACGAGTAAGGGTTTCACCAAGCTGTACCTTATGTGTAGCGGAACTTTTATTTAGTGCTTGCACATCTGTATTGGCGCAGACAAAAGTTACGCCGCGAAGCCCAGATGTAATCATGTTTTGCACGGCATTACCGCCGCCGCCACCGACACCTATAACCTTAATCTTAGCGTTGCCCGCCAATGATGATTCAAAATCAAAAAGATCCATACGCCTCTCCTTCCTAACAAGTTCCTATTTATGAAATATCTTTTAACCATTTTTGCATGCGAGAAAGAACTCCTTCAAACATGGTTGTTTCGTGGTTAGTAAAGACTTTTTGTCCTTGATTTTCTTTTTCTGCCCCGTAGCGCAAAAGCCCCACTGCTGTGGCAAATTTTGGACTATTGACAACTTCCTTGAGCCCTCCCACTTGGCGTGGATAGCCAATGCGTGTGGGCAGACCAAATATTTGTTCTCCAAGTTCCTGACACCCTTCAATAAGGGCAGTACCACCTGTCAAAACCACGCCAGCACCAATCATATCTTTGTAACCGGAGCGAATCAGCGTTTGATCTACAAGGTATAAAATCTCTTCCATGCGCGGTTCGCATATCTCTGACAATACTTGTCTAGAGAGCCTACGCGCTTGTCTTCCGCCCACACTGGGCACTTCAATGACTTCATTATGGCGCACCATATCTGTAAGAGCGCAGCCATATTTTACCTTAATTTTTTCCGCAGCCAACATGGGAGTGCGTAAGCCAAAGGCAATGTCATTGGTTAAGTTTTGTCCACCAAGAGCCAGCACAGCCGTGTGCTTAATGGCATCATTGGCAAAAATAGCAATATCGGTTGTTCCGCCGCCAAGGTCCACCAAAGCTACGCCAATTTCGCGTTCTTCCTCAGTGAGAACCGCTTGGGCAGATGCCAAAGACTCCAAAGCAATATCGGCCACTTCCAAATTGGAACGGTGACAAGAGCGCACAATATTTTGTGCAGAAGACACAGCTCCTGTCACGATGTGCACTTTTACTTCAAGTCGAACACCAGCCATGCCAAGGGGGTCGGCAATGCCACGTTGATCGTCTATGATATATTCTTGAGGTAAGATATGTATCACTTCACGATCAGCGGGGATGGCCACAGCACGCGCTGCATCTAAAGCCCTTTCTATATCGCGCGGTGTCACTTCACCGCCCTTTACCGCTATAACCCCGTGACTATTAATACTATTAATGTGACTTCCAGCAATACCCACATACACGGCGTGAATCTCACAACCGGCCATGAGTTCTGCTTCATCAAGGGCTTTACGTACCGATTGCACCGTTTGCTCAATGTTGACCACAACACCTTTACGCAAACCAGTGGAGGGGCATGTACCAATGCCAACAATTTCTATGATGCCATCATCACTAAGCTCGCCCACCACAGCACAAATTTTAGTTGTGCCTATGTCAAGCCCTACTATCAGTTCAGATTTACTCATAACATACCCCCACGCCCTTACACATTATTTATTACCCAAACGTTGCCATCGGTTGCGCGTACTTCCTGCACCTTTGACAATTCGTTTCGTCTGGCCAAATCCCCTAAGGTTATGGAAAGACGTTGTAAGTTTTTTTCCCAACTATCCAAGGACACAGAAAGTAAAATTTCTCTATCATCCAAGTATAGTTCTATGCCACGCCCCACACTTAGCTTGAGAGCAGATATGGCTCCAAATTCCACCGGTAAATATCCACTTTTCAAGTCTTCTAGGTATTCATCAAGTTTAGCTAAAGCATCTTCTGCGCCCGCCTCCACTTCCAGCGTGGGCAAAGCCATAAAATGCTCTGTGGCCACAGGGGCAATAACCTTACCCTGCACATCGGCATAATACAGCACATTGGCCTTGCGCACCCAAAAAACGGGTAAACGCTCCTGCACTGTAATAACAAAAGTATCTGGCAAAACTCGCTTTATGGACACCGCTTCTACCCAAGGCGTTGTCAGCAAAGTCTGCTCCATTTGGGCTATACTCACATCTAGGGAGTTATCGCCCAATCTGACGCCGGCAATATCGCGCACCATCTGCGCTGATAGCCTTTTATTTCCCACAACTTCCACATGTTGCGTTGCAAAATAGGAAGAAGAAGTGGCCGAGTCATACAAAAACAAAATTCCAAAGCAAATGCCGGTTATGGCCACACTTCCTGCAACTATGCAGGAAAAAATAAGGCCTAGGCCTTGTAATTTGAGAAGCTGTACTCCAGCAGCTATTTTCCAAGGCTTCCATGAGAAGCTTTTGGCCTTGGGAGCTACCGGCGGGTTTTTATAACTGTTTCGCGCTGGCTTACGCTGCTGCGTAGGAGGTTTTCTCGTTGTGTACCCTCTATTGCCTCTCAGGGACATAGTATTTTAACCTCTGTTTCCAGCTCTAGAGCAAAGCGCTCTTTTACCCGCATTTTTGCCTCTTCAATAAGCTCAAAGGCGGCAGTGGCACTGCCATTTCCTTCGTTAATAAGGAAGTTTGCATGCAGTGACGAGAAGCTCATTCCGCCTAAGCTTTTCCCTTTAAATCCGCACTGTTCTAACAACATCCCCGCAGCTTGACCGGGAGCAGGATTTTTGAAGACGCACCCTGCGCTCCAAGAGCGGATTGGTTGTTTAGACTTTTTCTCGAGAAAGTCAAGAAACATTCTCTTTTTAATGCCATTCATATCTGTTTGCGTCAAGATAAAAGTTGCTTCTACAATGAAAAACCAGGTCTTTACAGCTTGTAAAGAAGTGATACAAAACTTTCTATAGCCGTAGGAAAAATCCTCGGGTTTTATCTGAATCACCCCAGTGTGTGGCGAGTAAATTTTCATACTTGCTATATTGGCACACGTCTCATGTCCAAAGGATCCAGCATTCATGGCAATGGCACCACCAACAGTTCCTGGTATTCCGCAAAGGCCTTCTATTCCACTCAAGCCTAATTTAGCACAAATTCCTAATAAGCGTGGTAAACGCACTCCAGAACCTACAGTAATCCACACTTTTCCTTTGTCTTCCTTTATAATTCGAGGAGGACTCTTACAAAGAGGTTTTAAAAGTGTTAACCCAATATCTTCATCGCTTACCAATAAATTACTACCGGCACCTAGGACAAAGACGTCTCCACCAAGTTCATCAATAGTTTTTGTCAGCGCACTTTCGCTAAACTCTTCAGTTATAACTATTTCCGCTATGGCTTTACCGCCAAGACGCAAGGTTGTTCTTTCTGAAAGTTTCGGTTCGTATATAATTTGCACTGCCATTTTCCCTAATGAAACATCATTTGTTAACATTTTTTGTCGTTTTATTGACGCTAAATTTCAATTATTACAGGATTTTTTTGTGTCAACATTGTGGCAGAGCATTTTTTTGACACTGCCAATTTTATGTCTTATACTAATTAATTTTCCAAAAAACGAGGTCCCAAGCGCGTAATAGTGCCAGCGCCCAAGGTTATGAACACATCACCGGGGCGTAAATAGGCCTTGGCTTCAGCCAGTAATATGTCAAAATCTTCGCAAAAGGTAACATCCACGTCGGTCACTTGACGCACACCATGGGCAAGACTTTGACCACTCACCCCAGGGATGGGTTTTTCTGACGCGGCGTACACTTCGCTTAAAAATAACTTGTCCACTTCTTCGAAGGATTTGCAAAATTCGCCAAAAAAAGCTTTGGTGCGCGTAAATCTATGGGGCTGAAAAGCCACCACCACGCGACTATCTGGATAAGCCTGTTTGGCTGTAGCAAGAGTCGCTGCAATTTCAATGGGATGATGGCCATAATCATCAATAACCGTCACACCATTTTTATTGCCTTTGTATTCAAAACGTCTGCCAACGCCATCAAAGCGCGCCAAGCCCTTTTTGCAATCTTCAGCACTTAAGCCAGCTTCCAAAGCCACTGCGATGGCTGCCAAAGCATTGAGTACATTGTGCTTACCTGGTTGTGAAAGTTCCATGATGCCAAGGCTTTTACCGCGCATAAAAACTTCAAATTTACTCTTAAGACCTTTTTCAAGCCACACGGCACGCAAAATATTGTCTTCGTCAAAGCCATAGGTGAGCACAGGACGCTTCACCCTTGGCAACAGACGACGCACACCTTCATCATCACCGCAAACAATATTGCGCCCATAAAAAGGCACCTTATTCATAAAATTTACAAAAGCATTATCCACTTGCACTAAATCGTCATAAAAATCCACATGATCCAAGTCCACATTGGTGACCACGTTGATGATGGGGAAAAGGCAAAGGAAAGAACCATCGGACTCATCCGCTTCGGCAATGAGGTACTCCCCTTGACCAAGACGAGCATTGGCGCCATAAGCATTGAGCAAACCACCTATAATAACAGTGGGATCCTTTCCTGCGGCATCAAATATGGTTGCCGTGAGTGAAGTGGTGGTGGTTTTGCCATGGGTGCCGGCTATGGCAATACCTTGGCGCAGGCGCATGAGTTCCGCCAGCATTTCAGCGCGTGGAATGATGGGGATATTTTTTTCCTTAGCCGCTAAAATTTCAGGATTTTCATCGCTGATGGCTGTGGAGCGCACAAGAACCTGCACATCGCCCACATTTGCGGCATGATGGCCTTCATAAATTTCTGCACCAAGGGAACGTAAACGCTGCACAGTGGGAGAATTGCTTTGATCAGAACCGAACACGTTATACCCAAGGTTCAATAATACCTCGGCTATACCACTCATGCCGGAACCGCCAATGCCTATCATGTGAATGCCACGAATCTTTTGCATATGCTCACCCATATGAATACTCCCCCCTAGCTTCCAACTAAGCTTTGTAAATGTTGAACCATATCCTGTGCGGCGTACGGGCGACCTTGCCCTTTGGCTGCTTGAGCCATGTTTTGCAATGCCTTAGGATCATGTAATAACTTTACAACCATATCCATCATACCTTGCGCCATCATATCTTTTTCAGCATAGGTTTTTGCGGCGCCAAAATCTGCCAAAAGGCGTGCATTATAACTTTGATGATCATGAGTGGCATGCGGGTATGGTACAAAAATCGCCCCACGTCCCACCGCCGCCAATTCTGCCACCGTGGTGGCCCCTGCACGGCAAACAACCAAATCTGCCTCAGCATAGGCTTGCGCCATGGTGTCCACAAAGGCACAAAGCCCTTCTGTGGACAAACCTTGCGCCACATAGGCCGCATGCACGCGCTCAAAATCTCTACTTCCCGTCTGATGGCGCACTGTGATGCCTTGCTCTTGTAGATCTTTACCATGCTGAATAAACACATCATTCAGTGCCTTGGCCCCCAATGAGCCGCCCACGACCAATACATTTTTTCCCGAAAAATCATGTTTTTCTTGCCCCGCAAGCACCACGTCTTCTCGAACGGGATTACCCGTAAGCACCGTTTTTTCTTTAGCAAATGATTGAGAAGCATCACTAAGCATGGGCATGGACAAAAACACCTTATCCACCAATTTTCCCAAAATTCTATTACTTACACCAACCACGGCATTTTGCTCGTGCAAAGCAGAGGGAGTGCCACACAGCTTTGCGGCCAATAGCGGTGCAAAGGCGGCATAACCCCCAAAACCCACCACCACATCGGGCGAAAACTCTTTCAAAATGCGGCGCGCTTGCACTATGGCTTTCAGCATTTGCCCCGCAGCAGATACGGCTTTTACCCCCCTGCCCATGAAACCACGCACAGCCAAACCCTGAAATGCTATGCCGGCCTTGGTAACCATTTCTTTTTCAGGCCCGTACTCTGCTCCCACAAAAAGAATGTCCACATGCGGAAATTCCTTTTGTAAGGCCTCTGCCACTGCCAATGCAGGAAAAACATGTCCTCCGGTTCCCCCGGTGGTAAGTATCACTTTGCGCATACTTTTATTTTTCCGTTTTTTTAGTGGCTTGTAATTTTTCTTTCTGTGCCAATACCGCCGCCGCAACAGCTTGCATGCGAGCTTTCACTTTATCCATCACCGGAGGAAGCGTTATTGTAACGGCGGTGTTCTTCTCACTGCGTACTGGCTTTGCCGTCGGTGCCGCGCGCTGTGCTGTGCGCGAAAAATTCATCAAAAGCCCCAAGCACAATAAGGTCGCCACCATGCTAGACCCACCATAAGAAAGCAAAGGCATGGGTACACCCTTGGGCGGCGCGGCTCCCATAATTACAGCCAAGTTCAACACGGCACCCAAAGCCACGATGAGCGAAAGCCCAAAAGCGGTGAAACGATCGCGTAAATCCTTTTGCCCCAAAACTATATATAAGCAACGCCAGAAGAATATGGCAAAAAGCGCCATGACCAAGGTGATACCCACCAAGCCCATTTCTTCGCCCAGCACTGCCATGATAAAGTCGTTGTGCGCTTCGGGAAGATAAAACATCTTCTGCTTACTGGCCCCCACGCCCACACCCCAAAATCCACCGGAACCCAATGCATACAGCGATTGCACCAATTGATAGCCCGAATCTTGCGCGTCTTTAAATGGATCCAAAAATGCCGTTAAACGACGCATGCGGTATGGAGCAGAAATGGCTAAATACACAGCCCCTGCCGCCGTGATGGACACGGAAATAAACAAATAAATAAAGCGTGTTCCACCGGCTATGCACATGAAAAAGAGCAAAGCCGCCAATACCACTGCACTACCAAAATCCGGTTGCAACAAAAGCAAAAAGCATAGTGTACCTGTCACCAAAAAGGGCGGAACAACGCCACGGGTGAAAGTTTTAATATGATTTTGCTTAGAACTCATGAAATACGCCAAATAAAACACCAAAGCTATTTTAACAAATTCCATGGGTTGCAAAGAGTAACCACCAAATTGCAACCAACGCGAGGCCCCGTTAATGGTGGGAGCCAAGGGTGTAAGCGTCAAAGCAAGTAAGCAAAATGCTAAAAACAGTGCCGGATATTGAAAATTATACAAAGTTTTGCGCGGCATAAGCGCTGCCACCCAAAAACCCACGCCACCGGCACAAGCAAAGAGCAATTGACGCTTAAAAAAGTAATACTTATCGCCGTTGATTCGCTCTGCCACCACACCGCTGGCACTAAGTACCATGATGAGGCCAATGCCAAGCAACACCAAGATAATGGCGAAAAACCACCAATCAAAGGCGCCTAAATTCAATACTTGACTAATTTTATCGCGGCCTCCCTTGGGCAACAAAGAAGACTTCACTCCCGCTGGAGGAGCTGGCTTACGGCTTTTATTTTTAGCACTATGAGAGGGCTTGCCCTGCAATTGCTCCAAAACACCCATTATGCCAAGGACTCCACAATGTTTTTAAAATCGTCACCACGACGCATGTAATTGGCATATAAGTCAAAGGACGAGGTGGCAGGAGCCAAGAGAACCACGTCTCCCGCCAAAGCTTGATCTTGGGCATGGTGTACCGCTTCCGCCAAAGAGGCAAACCATACCATGGGCACTGCCGTGCCCCAAGCCGTGGTAAAATAACTTTCGCTGGCCCCAAAGCCCACCACGCCTTTGACATTATTTTGTAGCAACGGCACTAAGGAGGCCAAATCGCCGCCCTTAAACTTACCGCCGCAAAGTAAAATTATTGGTTTATCAAATGCTTGTATGGCCACACGCATGGCATCCACCGTGGTACACTTGGAATCATTCACGTACAACACGTCATGCAGTTCACGCACGCGCTCCAAGCGGTGCGGCAAAGGCTCAAAGGAAGCCACGGCCTTACGTGCATTTTCTAAACTCACGCCCATGCGCGAAACGGCCTGCCATGCGGCCTCTATATTCACCGCATTATGCTTTCCAAGAAGCAAAGTATCGGGAAAATTCTGCGCATCATTTTCAAAGAAAATCTGCTGCGATGCCACGCCATATTGCTCCATGAGCGGTGCCAAGGAAGCATGCACAATGGCCACATCTTCTGGCCCTTGTTTGGCAAAAAGTTGCATTTTTGCATCCACATACTCTTGCATATCAGCATGATAATCCAAATGATTTTCCGTAATATTCAAGAGCATGGCCACATGGGGCGCAAAGGTAGAACAGCCTTGCAGTTGAAAGCTAGACACTTCCAGCACCACCGCATGGGCGCGCAAACCTGTTTTAAATACATCCAGAATATATTCGCTAAGGGGCGTGCCTATGTTTCCACCCAAAAAGGTCATCTTGCCCTGCGCTTCCAGCATTTCAGAAGCAAGGGACACGGTGGTGGTTTTACCGCTGGTGCCGGTGATGGCAAGTACCGGTTCACCCGTTAAGTGCCGCCACGCCAACTCCATCTCCGATAAAACTTCCGGCATGCGCCCTGTTTCATCGGCTGTAAGCATGGGCATAATCTGCGCAATGGGTATACCCGGACTGGGGATAATATAGTCCACACCCGCAAAATGCTCTGGCCCGTGATTTGTGCACAAGATGGTCACACCTTGCTTCTCCACTTCTGCACGAAAATCGTCATGCACTTGCTGGCTATTTTGTTCCACCACGGTGGTTTGCACACCGCGAGCCACCAAAAGACGCGCCGCAGCCATGCCAGAACGCCCTGCGCCCAGCACCACAGCTTTTTGCCCTGCTTGTACCGCCATGGGAGCGGAGAAAGTTTTTTCGTTAGCCGTTTGCATACAACCCTCTTTAACGAAGCTTGAGTACAGAAAGAGCCACAAAGCCCAACAGCACTGATGTTATCCAAAACCTAATGATAATTTTAGATTCAGGTATGCCTTTCAGCTCAAAGTGATGGTGCAAAGGCGCCATGCGAAAAATGCGCTTGCCCCCACTCCATTTAAAGTAGCCCACCTGTAAAATCACCGATAAGGTTTCCACCACAAAAAGACCGCCCACCAAGACCAAGAGTAATTCTTGCTTGCAAAGCATGGCCAAAAAGCCCAAAGCACCACCAAGGGCCAAAGAGCCCACATCGCCCATGAAAACTTGTGCAGGGTATGCATTGTACCACAAAAAGCCCAACCCGGCTCCCACCAGCGCGGCGGAGAAAACTGTCACTTCGCCAATACCTGCCATGTAAGGAATGAGCAAATACGAAGAAAATTTAATATTACCTGTCACATAAATGAAGACAGAAAGCACAGCCGCCGCCACAATGGTGGGCCCAATGGCAAGCCCGTCCAGTCCGTCGGTGAGGTTCACCCCATTGGAGGCCCCCACCATGATGATGACACCAAAGGGAATATACCACCAACCAAGATCCGGCGTCACTTGCTTGAAAAAAGGCACGGACAGTGTGGTACCAAAGTCTGGCTGACTCACTAAAATGCTCACGGCAATGCCAGAAACAATCACTTGCCCCGCCACTTTGGCCAAGGGGCTTATGCCTCTATTTTTCTTGCCACGAACCTTCACCAAGTCATCCACAAAACCCACGGCGCCAAAGCCCACAAAAACAAAGAGCACCAGCCATAAGTAAATGTTTTGTAAATTTCCCCAGAGCAGACAAGACACCACCAAGGAAAAAATTATGAGCACGCCGCCCATGGTGGGGGTTCCGGCTTTGGAAATATGCGTGGAAACATCTTCATGAATGGGTTGTCCAAACTTAAGTCGACGTAACCAACGTATGAACATGGGACCCACCACAATGGAAATAAGTAAAGCCGTCACCAAAGCCCATGCAGAGCGAAAGGTGATGTAGCGAAAGACGTTCAACGCCGCTATTTCTGAAGCCCACGGGGCTATAAAATTATAAAACATGCGTCTTTTCCTCAGCGCAGCTATTTTCTTTTCCAAGGTAACTATGAATAATGGTCACCACTTCTTCCAATTTATTGGAGCGAGAACCCTTGCAAAGCACATAACCGGCTGGTAATTGCATTTTTCCCCAATGATGGGTGAAATTGGCCACGTTTTTCACTTGCACAAAGGTTCCGCCAAAATCCTCACTGCGCAAACCTTCTAAAACAGTGGCACCATGGTCGCCTGCCCAAAAAATTTCTTGTATGCCGCTTTGTGCCAGATACACGCCCAAGGCTCTGTGTTCTTTTTCTGCTTCACTGCCAAGCTCGCCCATGGCACCAAGTACAGCGTAGCAAGGAAGATTCTCTGCCTTGGCCAAAGCCACCACGCTTTCCAACATGCGCTTCATGGATAAAGGGTTGGCATTGTAGCTATCATCCACAATGGACCACGCACCTATCTTTTGCATATCAAAGCGTTGCTCCGGTAAAGAGGCTTGCATGAATCCATGCTGAATTTGCAAAACATCCAAGCCCAAAGCCTCTGCCACAGCCACTATGGCCGCCACATTTTCAGCTCCGTAGGCACCAAAAAAGGGGGCTTGCACTTCAAAACGTTGCCCTGCGCCGCTACCATCCAAGCTTTTACGCACAGCATACTTGCCCTTGCCATTTTCCAGACTGCGCCCTGTATACACCGCTGTGTAAAAAGCTTGAGGAGCATTTTCTGCAGAAAAATACTGCACCTTAGGAAAAACCTTTGCGGCCTCTTGGCGCAAATCGGCATAGTCGGCACTCACAAAGGCCTTTCCGCCCTCTTCTGCGCTGAGCACATGGGCCAAAAGACGGCTTTTATGGTACGCCACGCCCTTTTCGCCTAAACCTTGGGTATGGGCCGCGCCCACATTGAGCACAAGGCCCACATGGGGCTGTAAAATGGCTCCCAAAATATCCATATCGTGAGGCTCGCTGATGCCGGCTTCCATGACCCACACATCTTCCTCACCCGAAGCTGCCAACACAGAAAGGGGCATACCTATGTGATTATTAAAGTTTAATCTATTTTTAGCGACCTTTTTACCACTGGCAGCTAGTATATGCGCCAGCACTTCTTTCACCGTGGTTTTACCAGCACTACCGGTGACAGCCACAACTTTACCTGTGAAAGCTTTACGCCATGCATGGGCCAAGGCTCCGAGGGCTTGCACCGTGTCTGTGGCCACAATTTGCGGCACGGTAATTTCCGGCAAAATACGCGATACCAACAAGGCCACGGCACCATCTTGTACAGCTTGCGCCGCAAAGTCGTGTCCATCCAAACGCGCACCTTTAATGCACACAAAGAGTGCTCCCGCGGTGACATCCTTTGTGTCACGGCATACGGAAGAAATATGCATTTTGTCGCCATCTTGCATATTTTCGCAAGGAAGGCCCAACATGCTCACCAATTGTTGCAAACTTACACGCACTGGGTCAGCTCCTGAACTGTTTTTTGATCGCTATAGGGGTGTTTTACATCACCCACGATTTGATAATCCTCATGCCCTTTGCCGGCTATGAGCACGGCGGCATGTTCTCCCGCTTGCGCGGCATCTTCCAAAATTTGTAAAGCCTTTTGTGTGGCAAGGCGGCGATCCACTTCCACAAAAATTTCCACAGCACCGCCACTTTGTAAGCCTGGCAACACATCGTCTAGAATGGCTTGTGGCTCTTCACGACGCGGATTGTCCGAGGTGAGTACTGCCACTTGCGATAGCTTTGCCACCGCCGCCCCCATGAGCGGTCTTTTGCTTCTATCTCTATTGCCACCGCAACCAAAAACCGTAATGATTTTTGTAAAACCAGCACCTTGCAAGGCTTGCAATACATTTATCAAGGCATCTGGAGTATGGGCATAATCCACAAAAACATCTAAATCTTTGTCATTTTGTACCCTTTCCAAACGACCACACACGCCGCCAAAGCCTGCCAAGTGCTGCAATTGCTCTATGGTCACGCCAAGGCTTAAGGCTATGCTTTGCGCCGCCAACAAATTGGATGCATTGAAAGCTCCCACCAGCGGGGATATGAGCTCCCACTGTTGTTCACCTTGGAGGCTTTGGGCGCACATTTTCAAATGCAAGCCCTTGGTGGACATGGAGCATATTTCACCTTGAATATGTTGCTTGCCACGGCATGGCTCGGCGCCGCCTTGCAGAGCAAAGGAATAGCCTTGGCTTTCCTGCGGCATGCGCGCCATGAGCTGACGCCCATAGGCATCGTCAATGTTGATGGCAAAAGCTTTATCCACGCAGGGGAGCTTATCAAACAGACATGCCTTGGCTTCAAAATAGCTCTGCATATCCTTGTGATAGTCCAGATGGTCTTGCGTCAAATTGCTAAAGACAGCACCGGCAAAATGTACACCGCCCACACGCTCTTGTTCCAAAGCATGTGAAGACACTTCCATGATCACATGACGCACGCCATCGGCATACATGCGCGCCAACATACTGTGTACCGTGAGGCTGTCGGGTGTGGTCAAAGGGGCCACTTCTTCAAAGCCCGGCCAGCGATAACTCACCGTGCCCATGACGCCCACTTTATGCCCCAAAGCTGTGAAAAGATGCTCCAACAAATACGCCATGGTGGTTTTACCGTTGGTGCCGGTGACACCTATGACGCGCATCTCTTGCCAAATATTTTCCGTGGTATAATGGGCCGAGGCCAATTGCCATAAAGCCGTGCGCGCATGCTCATGACTTACAAAAGTACATTGAGGATATGCGGACTTATACAAAGCGCACACCTCTTCTGTGCTCACAATGTATCCAGCCCCTGCTTGCACAGCCGCTTCCACATAGGAGGCACCATCGGCTTGAGCACCGGCAATGGCCACAAAAATTTCTCCGCCTTGCACTTTGCGAGAATCAGCCACAACGCCGTGTTGGCCTTGGCGAGCCACCGTGAGTAGTTCTGAAAAATTCATGCTAATTCTCCGAAAGTTGAAGGTAATATTCAGTGCCTTTTTCCGTGGGCCATGCTGTACCGGCCTTGGGGAATTGTTGCACCACTCTTTGCCCATATCCACGCAGTACGGGCACTATGCCTCCGCGCGCAAACAGCTCCACCGCATTACGCACTGTTTTTCCCACCACATTGGGAACCACTGCGGCAGCCTTACTTTCTTGCCCAGGCAAGGTGTTGTACGGCTTAGTTCGCTGTATTTTTTGCAATGTTTGCATGGCAAACAAAGGCTGTGGCGCACGGGAAACCTTAAACCCACGCGCATCGCTGTCAAATTCGGCTCCGCGCTTAATGACAGATCCACCATCGGCAAAAACCACGTCGGGCAACTGTCCATCATACATGAGGGCAGTGCTGGTCACCTTTTGAAAAACCGGAGCCGCCACCACACCGCCGTATTGATTTTTTACAGGTTCATCCACCATGACCAAGGTCAAATAACGCGGCTTATCTGCCGGAGCAAAGCCCACAAAGGACGCCAAACGCCCTTCGCCATAGGTGCCAGTGGTTCTATCGGCCTTTTGCGCTGTACCTGTTTTACCAGCCACTTTTGTGCCGGCAATGCGCGCTCTTTTGCCACTTCCGTCTTCTTCCACCACATCTTGCAACATGCGTAGTACGGACTGCGCCACATCCTTTCTAAACACACGATGACGTTTGGGATGCTCTACCGTATCGTCTATGACCAATTGCAAGGGCTTATATACGCCATCATTGATGAGCGTAAGGTACGCTTGCGCCATTTGTAGACCGGTCACAGAAATACTTTGCCCAAAGGAGGTGCTCAATAAATCTGCTTCGGCCCATTGCTTGTGGTCGCGCAAAATGCCTTTATGCTCAGCCACAGGCACCACGGTGCGCTGTCCAAAGCCAAGCTTTGTCAAATAATTATAATATGTCTGTGCGCCAAGCACTTCGCCAATTTTAGCCACGCCAATATTACTGGAATAGCGCAAAATTTCTGACACCGTTAAATCTCCGCGCACCGAAGTATCGCGAATGGTGACATTATTGGTTTGCCAGCGTCCATTTTCGCAAAAAAATACGGACTCAGGAGTCACTATGCCTTGTTGCAAAGCCGCCGCCACCAAAAAAGGCTTCAAAGTGGAACCCGGTTCCAATGCATCGGTGGCGAGGCGATTTCTATACTGGCTGGGAGCATAGGTTCTATACGAATTGGGATTGAAAAAAGGATATTGGGCCCAAGCCAAAATATCTCCATTATCCACATCCACCACAAGAACTCCGCCCCATGCGGCGCCATATTCTTCCACAGCTTCGGTGATGGCTTCTTCCGCAATGAATTGCATTTGCGAATCAAGCGTAAGCTGTATGGTTTTCCCTGCGGGTTCGCTTTGCCCTTCTTCTTGTAAGAAGAAACGACGCCCTAAAGCATCCCTTTGCACTGTGCGCCGTGCCGGCACTGCGGCAAGCTTGGCATCATAGGAACGCTCAATACCTTCAAGACCTTGATCGTCCACACCCACAAAACCAATTAAATGCCCTGCCATTTGCTTAAAAGGATACACTCTATTGTATTCTTTAGACAAACCAATGCCGGGAAGCTTTGCTCTTTGCACAGCTTCTGCGGTGTAATCGTCCACTTTACGAGCGAGCCAAATGAATTTGCGGGACTTTTTACCCAATTGCTCAGCTATTTTGGCTTGTGGCATTTGCAAAATACCGGCAAGGGTGGCGGCTGTGGCATTGACATCCACAACATCTTGTGGGCGAATGAAAACAGAGCGACTTTCCACCGATCTAGCAAGCACTTGACCATTACGATCCACAATGGAACCGCGTTTGCCAGAAACAAGTACCGAACTCATATATTGCTGCGAGGCTTTATCGGCGAGGCGTGGGCCTTCGAGTACTTGCACATACCAAGCTCTACCCCATAGGCCGAACCAAAGTATGGCAAAACAAACTGCCACTAATTTTATGCGAAAAATACCCCAATTCACCTTGGCCAAAGCCGCACGCCAAACCTTGATGGTGCTGGCCGCAGCTTTAGCTCCACTACGCGGATTTTTACCACCGCCACGTGTTGGTTTGGAGCGCGTGCCCGTAGCCGAAGAGGTACCACGTGCGGCATAGTCCTGCGCACGTTGCAACGTCTTGGTGCTTTCACGCTTATTTTTTACTTTTCGCTTAAAGAAAACCATTCCATCACCTATATATCTTCACGCCAACGCACTTGGCCGGGCTCCGGCTGGTATAAACCCAATCCCTTTGCCCTACGGCCCAATTCCCGTGGAGAGAGCAAATATTCACGCTCCACTTCCAATTTTGCCTTATGTGATTGCTTTTCACGCACATCCACCTGCAAGGTGGTCATGAAATAACTTGTGTCGGTGCGCTCAATATTTACCCACACCAAGACCAACGTCATGATTAAGGCCGAAAGCACACCCACAACCACGCATAACAGCCATCCATTTTTCTCGCCTTGTCGCATTAATGCGCCTCAGCAATCTTTTCCACAGCGCGCAACTTGGCACTGCTGGAGCGAGAATTCTTTTGTAATTCTTCGGCACTGGCCGTGACGGGTTTTTTATGAATAATGCGCACTTCGGGTTTATGCCCACAACGGCAACGCAAAATATGACGCGGACAACGGCACTCTTCGGCCCAGTAACGCATACTTTGCTTCACCATGCGATCTTCCAGGGAGTGGAAACAAATCACCGCCAAGCGTCCGCCCACGTTAAGGCGAGCCAATACCGCATCTAAAAATCTTTGTAACTCGCCAAGTTCATCATTAACCACCATGCGCAAAGCTTGAAATGTACGCGTGGCCGGATGGTTACGCGATTTGGCACGCCATGCGGGGGGGTAGGCATTATATACAATATTGGCCAACTCCGACGTGGTATCGATGGTCTTCTTTTGACGAGCTTCCACTATGGCTCTGGCTATGCGCCCTGCTTGTGGATCTTCACTTAAGCGTTGCAAATGCTCTTTAAGCACCTCAAAGCGTTCTTTATTCACAAGATGCCATGCCGATTCGTGGGATTCTTGATTCATGCGCATGTCCAAAGGCCCATCGGCAAGAAAGCTAAAACCACGCTCGGCTTCATCTATTTGCATGGAAGAAACACCAATATCAATGAGCGCACCGTCTATTTTATCCCAGCCAAGAGCATCTAAAGCTTCTTCAAACTGACTGTAGCGCGTATGGAAATAGTGCACATTATCCCCATAGGGCGCCAAGGTACGCTTGGCACGCTCAAGGGCCTGCGTGTCTCTATCAAGGCCGCAAAGCTGTGCACTGCCGCCTTGGGCTTGCACCCTTTGCAACAAGGCCAAACTGTGCCCTCCAAGCCCTAGGGTGCCATCCAAATAGCGCCCCCCTGCTTTGGGTGCCAAAGCATCCAGAACCTCGTCCACAAGGACAGGCACATGTGCTTCATCATGCGTTCTTTGTACGGTATTTTCCATACTTACATTACCTTTAGCAAAAATTAGAAAAACACATCATGTGCAGCGAGTTCATCGGAAACATCTTCAGTGATAAGGCCTTCAAACGTTGCTTGATCCCAAATTTCAAACTTACCACTCAAACCCACCAGCACAATATCCTTGGTGAGTTTTCCGGCGCGCATAAGCGGTTGCGAGATGCGTACGCGCCCCTGAGCATCGGGAATAAGCTCTTCGGCAAGACCAAGCGTTTTGGTAATAAAGTTACCAAGCTTCATGGAGGGACTTTTAATTTCACCAAGTTTGGAGCGAAGGACTTCCCATTGACTTGGCATGTAAGCTACTAATTTACCATATATAAGTGTCAGAACAAATCCACCGGATTCAGACCCAGCGGCAAGAGCCTCCCTATAATCAACAGGGAGCATCAATCGGCCTTTGGCATCAAGGCTACGATAGGCGCTCTTGAATTTAATCTCTTCCACTTTCTCCCACCACTTACCACGTTTTCACACTTATGCCCCACAAATTATCACCTGTCAACACGAGTGAAAACAAAGCACAAAGCCAATTTTTCATTTTTTTCACCAAGGCTAAAACAAAAAACACTATAATTTTAACGCATTATAAAATCGAAAAAATTATCCACAAAAATCATGCCTTCGGTGGTAGGAGAACCCAAAAAAGGCTCACAATGGGCTTATGTGGGGAAAAGTGGTAGCAAAATATTTTGTAAAAAGAACAAAAACAGTCCATCCATAATTTTCTTGATAAAATACCTTGTTCAAGGTAGTTTACTACAGAGAACTTGCGCCTTGAGGACTTTTTACGGCACATGCTTTACTTGGCTTTTTTTAAAGTCATCTGCCATGCCCTATATAACCCCTTCATGAGGATGTGTATGAAAACCAAAATTATTGCCACCATTGGTCCTGCGTCTA
>CAYJHD010000009.1:0-52144 GCA_964370015.1 uncultured Desulfovibrionaceae bacterium
TGATAACAATTACTTGATCCATATGTTGTTCTGATAAATTGAAGATGTTAACACGTAGGGATTCCACATCTTTGAATACCATGAGTTCATCTTCAGGGTTGGCAGGCTCCAGTTGGCCAATTTCTTCGGCGCGAGCGGCTTCTTCCATGGCTTCGTATAAGGCGAGCTGTTCCTCAGCTGAGGGCAGACCTTCCAGCCCTTCCACCACTTCTCCGGCCTCAACTTTGGGACGGATAAGCGCCAATACCACAGGGCGTACCACTAGCATAAGGAAGAGGAAAGCCAGCAGTGCGTTGAGTATAGGCTGACCAAGACGATCTGCGTAGTTAACAATAACTTCCGCAATGTTAGGATCTGCTGGGGGCTCAGAGTCATTAAAAGGCACGGAGCTAACTTCTAAAGCGTCTCCGCGAGTACTATCAATACCCACGGCATTGGCCACGAGCTGTTTAATGCGGGCGATTTCTTCCTCTGAACGCGGGGTAAAGTTCCACGCGCCGTCCACCTTCTGGTAGGTACCGTCTACTATGACGGCCACGGTGAGGCGTTTAACATCGCCCACGTTGGCAATGATATTTTGCTCTTCTTTGTTGATTTCGTAGTTGGTGGTGCGTGTTTCGCGGCTACCATCTTGCGTAGATACCGAACCTGTGATGCCATCACCGCGGAAGTTCACATCGGGAGAGCCAGCTTCTAGATTGGCTTGTCCCTTTTGTGTTTCTTCACTGCGCTGTTCAGAACGCACGGCGGTTTGCTCTGGATCGTAAATTTCGCGACGAATGGTCTTTTGGCTAAAGTCCATGTCCACGTTTACCTTAGAAATAACACGGCCAGGCCCAAATACAGGGGAGAGCATTTCGTCTATGCGACGTTCAAGATCGCGCTGTACGCGTAACTTATGCTCCATCTGTGTGGAAGAAATGCCTGTTAGGGCGTCGGTTTCTGGACGGAAAAGCACTGTGCCGCGGCTATCTGTAATGGAGAGATGCGCTGTGTTTAAGCCTTCCACGCTCATGAGCATCATGTTTACAATGGATTGAATTTCTTTGGCATCGGGTTTTCTAGCTTGATCTTTAAGCTTTAATACCACGGAAGCCGAAGGCTGCTGTTGCTCTTCCACAAAAAGGGAACGCTGAGGCATAACAAGGTGAATGCGCGCTGTTTCTACACTTGGGAAAGCGCTTAATGTGCGAGCAAGCTCGCCTTGAAGGGCGCGCATGTAGTTAATTTTTTGAACAAAGTCCGTTTGGCCCACCTTGGTTTCGTCAAAAATTTCAAAACCAATACCCTGCCCAACTAAATTTCCTTCACCGGCAATCTTAATACGTAAGTCATAGACTTGCTCCACAGGAACCATGATGGTGCTGCCATTGTTGGCCAATTCGTAGGGAATATTGTCTTTTTGTAAGGTGGCCACCACGCTGGAGGCATCTTCTGGGCTTAATTTGGTGTAGAGGGGCTGATAGTCTGTTTTGTTCATCCACACGGTCAACGCGATGAATCCGGCTATGGTTGCCACAGCCACCGTACTTATAATGACGCGTTGGGTTATGCTAAAGTTTTCCCAGAGTTCTTTAATCTTTTCGCCGTATTGTTTAAAGTCTGGTGCTTGCATAGAGGACTCCGTGTGTCAAAAAATTATCAGATTACTATATATAAGCATAGAGTGTGCCAAAACGTGAAGGTGAATCAAATCTGAAGGTCATGAGCTGAGTTACGTGAACAAATTCTCTACAAAAAGAAATATGTCATGGCGCAGGATGTCTCTTGAGGAGGTGCATTGAAGAGTGGCATTATAATAAAACTGCCCGTGTATATGAGCATACACAGGCAGCGTAAAATTTTCTCGCGTAGAGGCAGGAGGGTTTGTTAGAATTGGATTCGGCTAAGCTCTTTGTAGGCCTCCATAACCTTACCGCGTACGGCAGATGTTAAGCTCATGGCTACGCTGGCTTTTTGTAAGGTTATCATGAGTTCATGCACATTTTGGCTACGTCCGGAAGCAAAGTCGTCAATGGCAGAGGCTTTGGCCTTTTGTAAAGATTGCAACTTGCTCATGCTGTCAGTCACCGTATCGGTGAAGGAATTGGGATTAACCGTGGGCAAGGTGTTGGCCACTTGTTGCTTGATAAAGTCTGAGTGAGCGCCAAAATTTTCACCGCGGTCAACGCTGTCACGCAAGAGAGATTGGTCGAGCACGTTGGCAAAGCTTGTGCCGGCGCCGGAGGAGGTAGCTTGCTTGAGCGAATTTTCAGTTTGTCCAAAGTTCTGTAATGCTTTACTATATGCTTGAATGCCTACGTTGTTTATGCTCATGAGCTTCTCCTTATCCTACGCGCTACGTCAAAAATGCTATTTACCGATTTCTAAGGCCTTGGTGTACATTTGCTTTACTGCGTCCATGGTGGAAACGTTGGCTTCATAGTTACGCTGCGCGGTCATGAGGTTTGCCATTTCTTCCACCACGTTGATGTCTGGGTAAAACACATACCCATCGGCATTGGCGTCGGGGTGTCCTGGTTGGTACACCTGCTTTAAGGGACGGCTGTCTATGGAAACAGCCATGACGCGTACACCTTTTAACTCGCGATCAAGGGCTGTGCGCATATGTTTTGAAAAAGGGTCATCCACATCCGTTGCCGCTCTGACCACAGTACGTCTTTGGTACGGGCCGCCCATGGGGGTGCGTGTGGTCTTGGCATTGGCAAGGTTCATGGAGATGACATTCATCTGCGTGCGGTCTGCACTAAGGGCAGAAGCGCTAATGTCGAGTGCTGTCATGAAATCCATTATTGCTTACCTTCCGCTATTATGGTTTTGATGCCTTCAAAATTCTTTTGAATAATTTGTGTTAAGGCCTGGTATTGTAATTGGTTTTTGGCAAGTTTTGTCATTTCTTTGTCAATGTTTACCCTGTCTTCACCGTGAATGTCGCGCGGGGTAAACTTTTTGAACCAATCGGGCTCGAAATTACGAGCATTGAAAGACGTGGGCATATGGTTGCCAGCCGTTTGAGCCATAGTACCTTGCATGTCGAGGCCGAGCGCTTTTTGTAATTCGCTTTCAAATTCAAGCTCGCGGGGCTTGTACTTGGGGGTATTTACGTTGGCAATATTACTATTGATAACGTTTTGGCGTTGCAAGCGCATGTCCAGCACTTTGCCGACCAATTGAATTTGTGATGAAAAAAGTTCGCTCATAAGGCCTCCTGCGTGTATGCAGTTTCTTTAATAGATACACTTTAGATAGCAAAGGTTGTGCCACTTTGTTTAAGTGCTTAACATAATAGTTTAAAAAATATTCATACTGCAATGAACAACTAGAATGAGAACTGATGAGTCAGGCTTTTGACGAAAGAATAGGGGTAAGATTTTTTATTTTGTAAAGCATCTTACCCCATAATAGCGTGGCAATATTTGATGACACTATCTAGGTGAATTTTATATGGAAGCTTCTTCGTGGAAAAAATCCACATCTTCTTGGCAAAGGCAGTCATTGAGTGCAGAGGTAAGGCGAGTGAAGTGGAAGGTGTATCCTTCATTGAGTAGTTTTTGAGGCATGCACTTTTGCCCTTGTAGAAGAAGTTCGTGAGCCATTTGACCAAATCCCATTCGAACGAGGCGCGATGGAATATGAAAAATGGCTGGTTTTCCAACGCATAAAGCTAAATCATGTACAAAGTTATGCATACAAGCAGGATAGGGGCTACATATGTTGTAAATGCCTTGTGCTTGTTTTTTTATTATATATTGTAAGATGTTTATCACGTCAAAAATGTGAACCCAGCTCATGGGTTGATTGCCAGAACCCAAAACCCCACCAAGGTACATCTGAAAGGGAGGAACCATGGAAGCGAGTATACCGGCCAGGGGAGATTTGGAGCAATTATCCAAATCGTAGGAGCTAGGTTCAAAATTTGTGTGTTTTACGGGGGCATGCCATGCTCTGCCAAGGACGGGGGCAAAACGTAAAATGCATGTTTTTATACCAAGGTGCTGTATGTGCTCTGTATGTTTCTCCCATTGCTCACAAATTTCTGGTAAAAATCCATGCGCATGTTGCGGGCTTTGTTCAGTACAAATGGGGGCTGTATGGCAATCTTTCCAAAGGCCATAGTAACCGCATGCCGAGGCTTGTATGACTTGCTGCGGGAGAGGGTCCTGTTCTTTTTTTTGGATGTGTAGCGCCATGGCAAGGGCTTTGGTGGCCTTGATGCGGCTTTGTAAAAGTTCTTGTTTGCGTGTATTGGACCAGCGTTTCTTTCCAATATTTGCACCTATAAGGTTGATGATAATGTGCTGACCTGAGATGAGCGAGAGGAGCGTTGCTATGTTCTTGCCATCCCATGAGGCATGTTGCCATGGGGAGGGGCCTGAAGCTGTAAGAGGTGGTGAATGTTGACGTGAGGTGCATATGACTTCATGGCCTTCGCGCATGAGACTTGCAGCCATATGCTGCCCTATAAAACCATAGCCACCAAGAATAAGTATACGCATACTGTCTCCTTCAAAAGCAAGAGAATTGTTCTAGATAGCTTTTTATATATCAGACTATTACTAAAAATAAAATGCGAAAGAAATGTTCGTTAAGCTTCTATATTATGAAAGAGTTTCCTGTAGGCGCAAATTATGGAAGCAGGCCGTAGACTAGGCGCAATTTTGGAAGGAAAATTTTTAAGAATAATTATGCTCAGACCTGCAGAAAAATGCCTCAGTCAATAAAACATGAACTGCGGGAAATTGTGATGGCGTGGAAATTTTTTGGAAAAAGGAGGCCTACCCGAAGGGCGTAAGGTGATCCCGTTAGTGAGTCTTCGAACTTTGCGGGAATAGAGAGCAAAGTTGTATGGGGAGGAAAAGAGTCTTTTTCAAAAAAGTTTTTCCCTCCTCATACATTAAAACTAACAAATGCGTGGTAATTGATCGCCTTCCAACATGGAGAGAAGACGCTTACCCCCAATATCTGTCTTAAGAATCACCTGTCCGGCGCGGGTGTGCCCCTCTTCTGGCTCGCGAACATATCCTATGCACGTGGCATTTTTGCCATGGGGGCTTTGTCGCATGGCGGCGAGGGCCGCTTCAGCTTCTTCGGCGGGCACAAGACAAATGAGCTTACCTTCATTGGCAAGGTAGAGGGGATCTAAACCAAGGAAGGATGCTCCGTTGCGCACGGATTCATCTATGGGAATATGACTTTCTTCCAACTCAATGCAGATGCCGGATTGTTCGGCAATTTCATTGAGGGTGGTGGCAAGACCGCCGCGAGTGGGGTCGCGCAAAACATGCACATGGGCTTTGTCAGAAACGCTATGTAAAATACCTTCAATCATATGATTGAGGGGAGCAGAGTCCGAAGTGACATCACTGATGAAAGACAGTCCTTCGCGTTGTGCCATGATGGTGAGACCGTGGTTGCCCACGGGACCGCTCACAAGGATGGCATCGCCCACTTTTGCACCACTGCCGGAAGTGGGATGCGGCGTGATGATTTCACCAATACCTGTGGTGTTGATAAAGATTTTATCACACATGCCGCGGGGAACAACCTTGGTATCGCCGGTGACGATGAGCACGCCGGCTTCTTGTGCGGCAGTGGCCATGTCCTTAACAATATTTTCTAACACATCAAGGTCTAAGCCTTCCTCAAGGATGAAAGCGCAGGTGAGATAGCGGGGTTTTGCTCCTAGCATGGCCACGTCATTGACGGTGCCGTGAATGGCAAGAGTGCCAATGCTACCACCGGGAAAAGTGAGGGGCGTTACCGTGTAAGAGTCGGTGCTCATGGCCAGGGGGCCTTGTATGTCCAAAAGGGCGGCATCGTCCATGCGGGCTAAAATTTCATTGGAAAAATGGCGAAAAAAGCATTGACTTATGAGACGCTGAGAGGCTTTGCCGCCACTACCGCAATCAAGCAAAAGAGTGTTCTTGGTCATATTAATTTCCTAAGCGGTATTTGTAATAGGCAGCGCAGGAACCTTCGGTGGACACCATGCACGGCCCCACGGGTTTGGCAGGGGTGCAGGCTTTACCAAAGAGCGGACATTGGGGCGGAAGCATCTTTCCCTTAAGAACGTCACCGCAACGACAGCCGGCAATGGGTTTCACGTCGGGAAGCGTCATATTAAGGACGCTAAGGGCATCACGATGCGCAAAGTTTGGAGCAAGGGCTAAGCCGCTTTGGGGTATACAGCCCATGCCACGCCACAGGGCATCGGAGGTGACAAATACTTGCTCTAAAATGGCTTTGGCCTTGGGGTTACCTTGCGTATCCACGGCGCGATTATAGGCATTTTGAATGGCGTAATTTTCTTCCTGAAGTGATTGTGCCATGAGCACAAGGGCCCAGAGAATATCGGCCGCATCAAAACCAGCCACAATGCCGGGGGTTTTATGTTCTGCTAAAAAAGCATAAGGCTCAAGCCCCAAGATGGTGGATACGTGTCCGGGGAGGAGAAAGGCATCCACTTGATTGGAGGTGTCGCTGAGCAAGGCCTCAAGGGCCGGCGGCACCAGCTTGTGACACGAAAACACCAGAAGATTTGGCACCTTTTGTTGCTCAGCCATGAGCAAAGTGGCGGCCACGGTGGGAGCTGTGGTTTCAAAGCCAATACCGAGGAAGACCACTTGCTGTTGCGGATTTTTTTGCGCCAAGGCAATGGCATCCAAGGGGGAATAAACAATTTCTATGCGCGCACCTTGAGCCATGGCATGCTTAAGACTGGTGCCGTCGGGGCCGGGGATACGTAATACATCACCAAAAGTGGCAACGATGACATCCTCTCTGGCGGCTAGTTGTAAAAAAGCGGCCACTTCGGCATCGTGCGTGACACATACGGGACAGCCCGGCCCAGAAAGATGCACAATGTTTTGCGGCAAGAGGTCGCGAAGACCGCTATGAAATATGGACACTGTGTGGGTGCCGCACACTTCCATGAAGCGCAAACTTTTACCATCAAGGGTTCGGGTAAGTTTTTCTAATAGAGCCTTGCACGCGGCTGGGTCTTTAAAGGCACGGGAAAAATCCATGAGTATTCCTTTTCTTACAGGGCAGTATGCATACTAAATAAAAAGGGCTGTCTTTAAGGGAGCATGGGTGCCAGCATGAGACCCGTGGTGACAGGCAGTCCCAACATGATGTTGGCATTGGCAAGGGCCTGACCGGAAGCTCCACGGCATACATTGTCAATGGCACTGACCACAATGAGGCGTTCGGTGCGTGGATCCACCACTAAGCCTATGTCGCAAAACATGGTACCGCGTACATTCTTGGTTTCGGGCAATTCTCCCTGAGGAAGAACGCGTACCCAAGGGCTGTTTTCCCATGTTTTGGCATACACAGCATGCACTTCGTCCAAGGTGGTTGGGCCAGTTAACGTGGCGTACATGGTGGATAAAATACCACGATTGATGGGCAATAAATGAGTGTTAAAAGAAATGGCCATGCCTTGACCTGCAATGCAGGCAAGCTCTTGCTCTATTTCAGGCGTGTGGCGATGCTTGCCAAGGTTGTAGGCTTTAAAGGTGTCGGACACTTCGCAAAAAAGCGAGCCCACGGCGGCCTTGCGTCCAGCACCGGTGGTGCCAGATTTAGCGTCAATAACAATGCCTTGCGTGCTAATAAGCTTGTGCTTAATGGCGGCGTATAAACCTAAAATGGCAGAAGACGGATAGCATCCTGGGTTGGCAATGAGCTTAGCCTTGGCGATTTCTTCGGCATACAACTCCGGTAGACCATACACAGCTTGCGCTAATGCTTCACGTTGGGTGTGGGGCACATTATACCATGCCTCATAGGTTTCGGCATCACGCAAGCGGAAATCTGCGGATAAGTCCACCACCTTCACGCCTTTTTCTAAAAGCTCAGCCCCCATGGTCATGGCTGTGCTGTGGGGTACAGCTAAAAAGACCACGTCACATAGTTCAGCGGCTTTGGTGGTGTCAGGTGTGGAAATAATAACATCAGCACCGGGGAGTCCGCGTAAGAAAGGATAGTGATTGCCAAGCACTTTACCGGCTTCGGATCGCGAAGCTGCCAGTGTGAGGCGCATGGAAGGGTGTTGCGTGAGCAAACGGGTGAGTTCCATACCTGTGTAGCCGGTGACGCCAATGAGCCCCACTTTTATGACAGAATCTTTCATGCTATATCCTTTTCGTCTTCTTACTTTGTTTTAATGACATACTTCATTTTTACTTCATGTAATATGTCGGAGAGGAGTTGTTTTTCTTCTTCTGTGAGGCAACCGCGTGTTTTGTTATTGAGCATTTCCAGCACGTCAATGGTGTGACGGGCAAGGTCCAATTGTTCTTCGGTTTGTCCTGTTTCAGGGTTGGGTATAACACCCAGTTGCATAAGTGCAGAAGATGCCAACGATAAAATAAAAGTAGAAAAAGTAACTTGTGGCATGGCAAAGCTCTCTTCAGAATTTTTACAGCAAGTATCCATTAATAACTCCATGTGGCGGTAAAAGGCGTGCCTGCAGGCATTTCCAAAGCTGCGGCATAGGCAGCGAGGGCCTGCTCTAAGTAGGAACGCGAGGCAGAATATCCGCCAACTTCCTTAAGACAATGGGCAAGGGCATAGAGTCCTGCGGTGACATCGGCAAAGTCCACCCAGCCCATATGCCCTATGCGGACAATGCGACCTTTGAGGTGATCTTGCCCACCGGCAAAAATGACGCCAAATTTTTGTGCGGCCAAAGAAACCACCTTGGTTCCGTCCACGCCTTGTGGCAAGAGTACGGAGGTGAGACCCCATGTATAATTTTCTTGCACGTAAGGGCTAAGACCCAAGGCGGCAATGCCTGTACGAGTCATCATGGTGAGGGCCCATTGTTTTCTGTAAAGATTTTCAAGGGCAGCATCGGGGCCATCTTCATGTTCAAAAAGCATATTCATGCTTTCATCAAGGGCTAGCAAAAGGCTGATGGGCGAGGTGAATAAGGTTTGCCCCTTAAGGATATTGGCTTTTTCCTTGGGCAAATTAAAATAAAAGCAATCTTGCGGCACGCTTTCGGCCTTGGCCCATGCGCGCTCAGATAGGGCTAGTAAGCTCAAACCGGGAGGCACCATGAGGCCTTTTTGTGAACCTGTAAGCAGGCAGTCAATGCCCCATGCATCCATGGGACAAGGGGAAATACCCACGGCAGAAATGCCATCCACCACGAGGAGCACATGGCGTTTGCGTGTAATCTCTGCCACCGCTTGTATGGGGTGTAAAGCCCCTGTGGATGTTTCGCTCAGCTGTATGAGCACACCGACAATGCTTTTGTCTTGGTCTAAAATTTGTTCCACTTGCTCAGCGGTGACGGTGGTGGCCCATGGCAATTCCAGATGCTGTACTTCCAAACCGCGCACGCTGGCAATGTTAGCAAAGCGTTGACCAAATTTTCCTGCATCGATCACAAGAACTTTTTCACCCTTGTTGAAAAGTCCGTGCACGGCGGCCGTCATGGCGCCCGTACCGGAGGTGCTTAAGGGAAGAACTGGGGTGCTGGTACCAAATAATTTTTGTAATTTAGGCTGAAGATCTAATAAGGCTTGCTTAAAAGCGCTCTTGCGATGATGTACCATTTCTTCTGCCATGCGTAGACGTACGCGCGAAGGAATGGGGGTAGGTCCGGGAGTGAGCAAACGATTTTTGTGGAGCATGGAAGCCTCATGGTCTAAACGTTAAACAAATTGAACATAGCCGTGTGGCACTGTGCAACAAAAACTACGGGACATCAAGAGAATTTGCAAAACGAATAACCATTTTTACACTTTCGTCAAGGTTTTTCATATCCCATGTACTGCATTGCTGTAGGAGATTTGCCGGCTTATGGGCGTTGTTTTCCAGTATTTTTCCATAGGTTTTGATGCAAAGAGTACCACTGGAAGGAATATTGTTTTTTTCAAGGAGCGTTCTTTCTTCGGGGCTGATATGCCGAGAAGTGACGGTGAGGATATTATCTTGCACATGAAAGTTAAACAATCCCGAGGCTTCGGGATAGGCATAAGGCGAGGCATAGGTGAATCTGGTTTGGAAAAGAGCATTGTCCACCACACGCAACTCAAAACGCTCGGGCTTGCGTTCGTTAATGACGCGTGAAAATTCCCCTAAAATTTGCTCTTGCGCGTGTTCTCTGTCCACACTGGCATCTTGCCCTGCGTCGGTATAAAGAGCCATGATGCGCATTTCACCTATGAAGTCCAAAATATATTGTTTTTCCGTTAAGGTGAGAACGGCATAATATTTATCGGGCACAAAACAACCGCTCAAACTACAACATAGGAGCATTAAGGCAAGGAATTTCATGAGCATAGGCATTACCGTGACTGTTGGCTGTTCTTTGTAAAAGTATGCGGCTGTTAAAAAATGCTGGATGTGAGGCAGGCATAGTTTTTTGCGTAAGGAGCAAATCAATATGTGTTGTTGACTTGCTCCTTTCTATATAACTACTTTTATCCAGTTTGCTGAAAATGGGTAAGATGCGAGGAAGACGAAATTTTTTACGCAGTGCATGTATACAGGCATACATAATCGAAGTAAAAAATACGTCTGACAAAGCAGATTGGCTATTTTCAGCGAACTGTTAGTGAGCTTCACCCCAATGAGCCCCTACAGCCCAATCCACCGCCAAAGGCACAGTGAGGCTTTGTCCACCTGGCTCAACGCTGTTCATGAGCTTGGCCACATGCGCTCCGGCTTCCTCGGCATGTTCTTTGGGTACTTCTAGCACCAATTCATCATGTACTTGCAGGGCTAAACGCGCATGCAGGGCTTGAAGTTTTTCATCATGATGCACAGCCAGCATGGCCAGTTTGATAATATCTGCCGCAGAACCTTGAATGACGGTATTGATGGCCTGACGGCGTGCCAAGGCAAATTTTTGCCCATTGCTGGAGTGGATATCCGGCACAGCGCGACGACGCCCTGCCAAGGTGCTCACAAAACCTTGCGCTTTGGCTTCAGCTTCGATGCCTTCATAAAAGCGTTTAAGCTGTTGCAAATGCCTAAAGTAATTTTCGATGAACTCTTTGGCTTCGACAGAGCTGATGCGTAATTCTTGCGCCAATTTTTGTGCACCCATGCCATAAATAAGACCAAAGTTAATGGTTTTGGCATTGCGGCGTTGGTCTGCACTCACCTCTTGGGCTTGTATACCATAAATAAGAGCGGCGGTATTGGTATGAATATCTTGATTTTCTCTGAAAGATTGTAACAGAACAGGGTCTTGAGACATATGCGCCAATACACGCAATTCCACTTGAGAATAGTCTGCAGAGATGAGCGCATGATCTGCCTTGGGCACAAAACAAGTACGCATTCTTTGCCCCAAACTACCGCGTACAGGAATATTCTGTAAATTTGGGTTACTGGAAGACAAACGTCCCGTGGCTGTGGCCCATTGATTAAAATTGCTGTGAATGCGCCCTTGATTGTCCATGAGTTTGGGGAGTGGCTCCAAGTAGGTGGAACGCAATTTTTCCAACTTACGAAATTCCAGCACAGCATCCACCACGGGATGACCGCTGAGTTTTTCTAGGCGCTCTTGCGCTGTGGAAAGCTGTCCGCCCTTGGTTTTTCCGGCAGAAGGTAGCTTAAGGGTAGAGAAAAGCACTTCCCCCAACTGTTGAGCAGAACGTATATTAAAGGTGGTGCCGGCGGCGTCATAAACATCCTTGGTGCGTGCTTCAATTTCTTGTTGCACATCATCCAAGAAGTGACGAAAAGCTTCTTTATCAATGGCAATGCCCACGCTTTCCATATGTGCAAGTACGGGAATAAGTGGTAATTCCAGCTCGTTATATAAAGTCGTCAGCTCTTGTTTTTCCAATTCCTTGTGGAGACCTGCGCCCATGCGCACAGCTTGGCTGGCTATGGGTAAGGTGGCACCTTGTGCATCAAGACCCAGCTCGCTCCACTGAATGGCAAGACGCGCCCAGCCGTAATCTCTGTCTTCAGGGCGTAGAAGATAACCGGCAAGTCCCAAATCAAACCACTTTTCTAGAAATATAGTTTTCCACCCTTCGCCATCTTCTTGGCGTAAGAGAAATTTCATGTCAGGAGTGCTAATGCTGGCGCATTCTTGAAGCTGTGAGGCGAGCTCTTTTGCTTGCACATCTGGCACATGCCATTCTTTATCTGTTTGATGGTCAAAGGCAAGCACATAACCGCTATCATTGCGCAGGCCAGGGTAAAGTTGAGCCGGAAACAGAGCCACATGCGCCCCTTGGCAGGAGGGGAGCTCAGCAAGGCTTATGCGGGTGGGCAGGGTGACTTTAATTTCTTGGGGGGCAAAGGGATCTTCACCGTTGAACGGATCATTAAAGGCAAAGAGCGAACCTTGTTGCGCAGGGCTTTTGGTGATTGGGGCCTTGGGCTGGGTGGTGAAGGCTTGCGCGCGTAGCATGCTTTCCACTTCACGGCGCAAGGAGGTTAATTCAAACTCTTGCAAAAGCTTGATGATATGCTCTGGATCAAAGCTTTGAATGGCAAGGTTTTCTGCTTGAATTTCAGAACAAAATTCCGTGCTCAAGGTGGTGAGTTTGCGATATATGAAAATTTCTTCCAAATGCGGTGCTATCTTGGCTTGCATCTTGGGAGCCATGCGATCAATGCCATCGCGTATGTCTTCCAGAGATGAAAAGTCCATGAAGATTTTTTGCGCTGTTTTGGGGCCGATGCCGGGCACTCCGGGAATATTATCGCTGGTATCACCCATGAGGGCTTGCACGTCGGGCCATTGATGCGGAGCTAAACCTGTATCTTGGGTGAAATCTTGCATGGAGGTGAGCTTTTCATCTTTACCGGCAGGATCCCATAACCATACGCGTTCATTGAGGCATTGGCGTAAATCCTTATCGGCACCTATGATGATAACAGGGCGAGAGGCAGAATATGTATGCGCCAAGGAAGCAATGCAATCGTCGGCTTCGCAACCTTCGGAAACGTGTAGGGTTATGCCAAGGCTTTGTACCATGCGTTTGATGGGTTCAAGCTGCTGTACCAACTCTTCGGGAGTGGCATCACGGTTGGCTTTATACAAGGGAAATATTTCGTGACGAAAATTCTTGCCACGGCCGTCCATAAAGAAAACAAAATCTTGTGGCTTTTGCTCGCGCATGATGCGTAAAAGCAAGCGCGTGAGCATATAGAGGGCATTGGTGGGAAAGCCGTCTGAACGTGTGAGAGAGCGGTTGGCGTAAAAACCGCGATAAATAAAGGCGGTGCCGTCCATGAGAAAAAGTGGTTTAGATATGCCAAGGCGCTGTTCTAAAGACATGATGCCCCCAAGGGTTATGCTGAAAATACGGTTTGAAAAATAATCACAAGCATGAGCCCGCCAATGACGGCCAAGGTGGCCGCGTTACCATGGCCAGAAGCTTGCGATTCGGGAATGATATCTTCCACGATGATATACAACATGGCACCAGCCGCAAAGGCAAGGGCCACAGGTAAAAATTGTGCGGCAAGGTCTGTGCACCAAAGACCCAAGAGGGCTCCCAAGGGAGTGGTGCAACCGCTGAGCACGCCATAGAAAAAAGCCTTATGTGTATGCAAGCCTTGGCGCAAAAGCGTCATGGCCACCACGGTGCCTTCGGGTATACCTTGAAGCATCATGGACAAGGTAAGCACCAGAGTATCATTAAAAGAAAGGGCCTCTGTGGCGTGGGCACTGTTGAGCGCACCATAGCTGACGCCCATGGCAAGGCCTTCGGGGATATGGTGTAAGGCCATGGCTGTGACCAGTAAAATACTACTGTTCCACGAAGTTTGAATACCTTCGCTGATGGAACCCTCTTCATGTCCATGCGGTAAAAAAGCATCAAAGAGACGTAAGAAAAGAGCTCCCAAGGCAAGGCCTGTCAAAGTAGGTATGAAGGAAAAATTTATGGAAAATTGCGTCCACATTTCTTCGGCTTGGGAAAGTTCTAGCGAAGGGCTAAGCAAAGCAAAAAATGTGGCTCCCAGCATCATACCGCCGGCGGCCCCCAACATGATTTGTAAAAAAGAGCGAGAAAACTCTTTGCTGGTATAAATGAAGGCGGCACCAAGAGCTATGGAAAACCACGATGCGAGACCAGCCAATAGGGCTTGGGTGGCAGGACTAAAAATACTCTCCATGATTAAGCCTCGCTTCGTTTTGTGCGGTCATACGTGTAGAGACATCCCTTACAAGGCATTTATCGCAGTTCTTGCCTGTATTGTAAGGATTGGCGCAATGTTTCCTTGTCCATATATTTTACCTCTGCGCCAAGGGGAATACCTTGAGCTAAACGGGTAATGCGTATGTGAGGAAAGTTTTTTTGCACCATTTGGGCCACATGAGCTCCGGTCATATCTGCTTCCAAGGTGGCACCAAGAGCTAAAACCAATTCTGTGATTTCCCCTTGGCTCAGGCGGTTTATTAATTTATCAAATTCTAAACCGTCGGTGTGGGTGCTACCTGCTTGGAGTAGGCCACCTAAAATAAGGTATTGCCCGCGAAATATGCCGCCTTCTTCTAGGGTAAGCATGCTGTCCCACTCGGAAACAAGGCACAGGGTTTCGCGCTCTCTTGTGGCGTCACGGCACACAATGCAAGGGTCTTCGGCGGTGAGGCCACCGCAATGGGAGCACAAATGTAAATTATCGCGCAAATCGTGAATGGAGGCCCCAAGACGGCGTGTTTCAGATTCTGGCCATTTCAAGAGGGTCATGGCCACGCGCATGGCAGACTTGGGCCCAAGACCGGGCAGGCGGTTTAATTGTTCCACCACCGCGCGTAAGGGTTCGGGGATTTGATGCTTCATAGATTTTATAGAGCCCGTATTGGGCATGGGGAAAGGCTAAGGAATACAGAGTTACCTAAGTGACAAAAAAGGGAATGCTGGCTTTATGCCTGCACACAGGGTATGCATGGCAAGGCCGTGCCACCATTCCCTTTTTACAAAATGCTAAAACATGCCGGGGATTTTAATGCCGCCGCTGATGGCGCTTACTTCGCGCTCCATGCTTTCTTTGGCAATGCGATTGGCTTCATTAACAGCAGCCACAATGAGGTCTTGCAACATTTCCACATCGCCACCTTCAAGGGCAGAAGGCTCAATGATAAGGCTGCGCAATTCTTGTTTACCGGAAACTTCTGCTTTCACCATGCCACCACCGCTGCTGGCTTCAAAGCTTTTTTGGCCCAATTCTTCTTGCATTTTAGCAATTTTATTTTGCATAACTTGGGCTTGACGTAAAAGATCGTTCATATTTTTCATGATATTACTCCTTATGTATCGTTGAGGGGACGTACTTTGTAAATGGATGCGTCCAAAATTTCAAGGCAATCTTTTAAATCCGCGCGCGCGCTGAATTCTTGTACCAAGGTTACCTCGGGTTTAAAACTCTTTTCCGGTTTGTGCACTTGCAATTGTACAGCAAATTGACATAGCCCCTGCAATGCTTGTTGCAAAGCGGCTTGCGCTCTGTCCACGGCGGCATAGGCGGTCATGGACTTGGTATAAATATGCAATTGCCCGTCTTGAAAATTTCCTGTTACTTGCCGAAAAAATATATCTGCCACCAATGGAGGCTCTTGGGAAGCGTTAAAAGCGACAATTTCCTCCCAGGATGGTTGCCGCGCAGATGGCGCACCCGCCACGCTTTGCTGAAGAGGTTCGCTGAGCTCATGCACGGTCTGCGAGGCTGTAAAATCCTCAAAATTTTCATCGGCATACCCTGCATCCATGGGCGGGGTATCTTGTGTAAAGTACTCCGGCGGGCCGTCTTCAAAACTTGCATTTTCCGGGCTTGCACTTTCCGATTCCATGGTGGCGGAAGGTGTCACCCTTGTTTGCATTGGCTGCGCAGATGTAGGTGCTGATGCCACAGGTGGCTCAGGCGACAATGAGGCTTGCACAGAAGGCTTTTCCTCTTGGAAAAGAACTTGAGGAGCCTCTTTAGCTTCTTCCGCTTTTTCCCATGGAGGTGTTATTTTGGGGGCTTGCGCTTGCTTTGGTGCAGATTTTGCTAATTCTCCATATTTTTGTGCGTAGGCATTTCTTTGAGGTGGCTCTTCTAGGTTAGGAGAGTTTTTTTTTTCTGCCTCAATGGGGCCGGAATGTGCACGATGCTCAGGGGCGGGCGCCGCCTGCAAAGGGAGAAGGCGTGGCATGAGCGTTAAATTCACCAGCAAAAGCTCCAATGCCGCTGCAGGTTCTGGACTATGAATAACTTTGCGCTGTGCGTCCAAGGTCATATGCCATGCGGCGTGCAAATGCGCCGCAGAAAATTTCGTGGCAAGGCTTTGCCAAAGCTGACTATCCTCTTCACCTAAACCAAGGGAAGGTATAATGGCCTGACCTGCTTCGCGCAGTAAAAAGAGTGTGCGCCACAGATTAATGAGCTCGCGCAAAAAGAATCCTATATCAATACCTTGGTCACAAAGCTTTTGCATAAGGTCTATGACAGCGGGGCAATTTTCTTGGGCGATGGCTTCAATTAAGGTGATAAAGAGCTCTTGTCCGGCAAGACCAAGCACAGCACGCGTGCCTTCCATGCTTAAACTGCTTTCGCCAAGGGCTAGCGTTTGCCCCAATAAAGACATGCTATCGCGCACAGAACCATTGGCTCTACGGGCAATGGCGCGCACGGCTTGTGGGTCAAAACTTACGTTTTCCTTGGTGAGTACGCGGCTTAAATGCGCCACGAGGCCGTCTTCGGAGACACGTTTAAAAATAAAATGTTGGCAACGGCTCACAATGGTGATGGGGAATTTATGCACCTCTGTGGTGGCAAAAATAAAGACCACACGCGGTGGTGGCTCTTCCAATGTTTTGAGCAGGGCATTGAAGGCAGAGCGTGAAAGCATGTGTGCTTCGTCGATGATGAAGACTTTATAACGGCCTTCCATGGGGGCGTAGCCGATATTTTCGCGCAGGGCACGGGCATCTTCCACACTATTGTTGGAAGCACCGTCAATTTCAGTCACGTCCACATGGTTGCCCTTGGTAATCATTTGGCAATTGGCGCATTGATTACAAGGCTCGGCCGTGGGGGCGTTTACGCAGTTGAGGGCTTTGGCTAGAATACGGGCAATGGTGGTTTTTCCCACGCCGCGTGTTCCGCTGAGCAAATAGGCCGCCGCCATGCGATCTTCGGCCGCGGCGCGAGAAAGCACCGTGGTGATCATATCTTGCCCTGTGACCTCGGCAAAGGTTTGTGGGCGGTAATGGGCGGCTAAGGATGCGTGCTTCATACTACTTTCAATGAGGCTGACCCCCTAACCTCATGGCTAGAGGGTCGCACTCTTTTTTTAGATGCTATACTTGGTGAGCCATTGATCGTATTTGGAGTTTTGTCCTTTTACGATGGCAAAGTATTCTTTTTGTAAAAGAGCTGCCACGGGGCCGGCTTTTCCTGCGCCAATGGTGCGATTATCCACGGCGCGGATGGGGGTAAGCTCTGCGGCGGTGCCGGTGAAGAAAGCTTCGTCGGCAATATACAGCTCATCACGAGTAAATTGTTGTTCCACAACGGTGTACCCAAGGTCGCGGGCTAGGGTCATGACGCTATCACGAGTGATGCCGCCCAAGATGGAGGTGAGCGGTGTGGTCTTAATGATATTATCGCGAACGATGAAAATATTTTCACCGGTGGCTTCGGATACAAAGCCGTTGGTGTCGAGCATGAGGGCTTCATCATAGCCATCGCGCACAGCTTCCATCTTGGCAAGTACAGAGTTCACGTAGTTGCCGGAAGTTTTGGCCTTGGTCATCATAACGTTCACATGATGGCGGGTGAAGGTGGAAGTTTTGATGCTAATGCCATTGGCAAGGGCTTCTGCACCAAGATACGCACCCCAAGGCCACACAGCAATGATGGTTTGGATGGGGTTGGTTTTGGGATGAATGCCCATTTCGCCAGCACCCACAAAGCTTAAGGGGCGAATATAGCCTTGTGTAAGTTTGTTAACCTTCAAGGTTTCGAGGATGGCATTGTAAATGGTTTCGTGACTATGAGGAATTTCAAGGCCCAAAATTTTCATGGAGTTGAAAAGGCGTACCACGTGTTCTTGTAAGCGGAAGACAGAGGAAGTGCCATCACCACATTCATAGGTGCGAATGCCTTCAAAAACGCCTGTGCCATAATGCAAGGCATGGGAAAGAACGTGAACATTGGCTTCTGCCCAAGGAACTAATTTGCCGTCAAACCAAATAAATTCTGTAGTTTGCATGGATAAACCTCATGTCTAAAAGAACGTTATAAAAAAATACAAAACCCTCTGTGCAATGGGTAGGTATAGAGGAAATAAAGGTTAAAGGCAAGCTTCTTGTGAGACCTTGCGGCTTTTACAAAGGGATAAAGGCGAGCTTGAAATTGCTGCGTGAGCAAGGTAGGTTGAGTTTACTATAAACATAAACAAGGTGAAAATATATGCCATTGTATCTTGGTATAGATGTGGGTGGAACCCATACAGATGCGGTGCTTTGTGGGCATGTGGATGGGCAGCAGTCTTTTTTCCTTTCTGTCAAGGTTAAAACGCAAGCCCAAAGTATGGATTCGGTGGCTCTATCCATACAAGATGCTTTACAAGCTTTAGAACAAAAAATGCATACTGTGCCAGAAATTTCCTTGGCGCAGATTTTGGCGCATGTGCAAAGGGTGACCATTTCCACCACCTTGGGATTGAACGCTTTGGTGCAAGGTAAGGGCGCGCCGGTGGGCCTCGTGTATTCAGCGGGGCCCGGTATGGATGCACAACGATTTTTGCAAGATTCAGTCATGGGACAGTACGCATATAAGGTTGAAGGCGGTTTAGATCATCGCGGCTGCGAAGTGACAGCCTTGAACCTTACAAGCCTTGCACAAGTGGTGTGCCAATGGCAAGGGCAAGGCGTGCGCCATTTTGCCGTGGCTGGAAAATTTTCCGTACGTAATACTGCCCATGAAAATGCCGTGGCGCAAGAACTCATGGCACTTGGTATAGCACAAGAGCGTATTACGCTTTCGCATACCCTTTCTGGGCAATTGAATTTTCCGCGGCGCATGGCAGCTGCGTACATTAATGCCAGTATTCAAGAAGTACAGCAAAGTTTTTTACAAGCAGTACAAGAGGCTGTGCATGCTTTTATGCAGCAAAACCATGCACAGCAAATTCCCCCCATATTTATGCTTAAAGCCGACGGCGGTGCCATACGCTTAAGCGCCGCCATGGCGACGCCTTTGTATACAGTGCTTTCAGGCCCGGCGGCCAGCGTCATGGGAGCCATGGCCTTGGGAGCCACATCTTTGCAAGAAGCAGGCGATGCGCTTTTGCTCGATGTGGGCGGCACCACCACAGATATGGCCTTATACGCGCAGGGGCTTCCAGTGCTGGATGCCGTGGGCATGCATGTGGCAGTGCCGGTAAAACAAGGGCAAGAATCGGAATTTTTACGCACACCTTTACGCTCTTTGGCCACACTCTCCTTGAGTCTTGGAGGAGATACACCCTTATTATATGACGGGCAAAACTTACACCTTGGTACCGTGCGTCAAGGGCCGGCCATGGCTTTTGGCGGAGACTCCCCCACCTTGGTGGATGCTTTGGTCTATTGGGCTCAGATGCAGGGAGCTCTCTTGGATTCTTCTTTGCAGGGAAATGCTTCGCAAAAGGGTTTAGAAGCATGTACGCAAAAGCAGGGTAGAGCATTGGAAAAGCTGGTTGGAAATGTCATCACTGCCGCGTGTGAAAAGATTTTGCATGGCATACAGGCTTTGCTTACTCATGTGGCAGATCGTCCCGTGTACACTTTGGCGCAATTGCTGGAGGGATATTCCTTGCACCCCACAAAGCTTTGCCTTGTGGGAGGGCCGGCGGTCCTATTGCGTCCTTGGCTTGAGCCCATATTACAAAAAGCTTTGGGGCTTTCGGTGCATGTGCCCTCGGCAGGGAACGTGGCCAATGCTCTGGGGGCAGCTGTAACTCTGCCCACGGACCATGTGCAGCTCTTGGCTGATACTTTACAAGGATACTGGAGTATTCCCACACTGGGACTACAGGGAACCATGGGGAAAAACTTCACGGTGAAAGAAGCTCAGCATTTAGCCATGGAGGCATTGCAACACAAAGCCTTGCGTGAAGGAACTCTTTTGGAACATGAGCTGGATCAGACTGCCATGGATGTGGTGGAAGCAGAGAGTTTTGCCACCCTGGATGAATACGGTCGTGGCGGTAAAGACATTCGCGTGCAGTGCCAGTGGCGTCCCGGCATAGTGATGCCTTGGGGACAAAGATGGGAGTAGTGCGAATGCGTAGCGTTGCTGTTCTCTTTCTTGTCATGGTATGCGCTTGGTGCTGTAATTCAGCCATGGCGGCCACTTCGGTTACCCGTGACACAAGCACAAGTTCACAAGGTGTCATTCCTTCTTTACCAGGAACGGAAATAACACCTGCAGATATGCAAAAGCATTTTCCTGCGCCTTTGGGGGGCAGTGCTCCTTCGCTTCCCTTTATGCCCGATGCGGCGCCACTTATTCCATCTTTACCTTTGCAGGGTACAGAAAAAGCAAAAGAAACCAATGGAATTACAGAAGAAAGCACTGTGCAGTATCCGCAAAGTCCCAAGATGGAACCTTATGTACCAAAGACTTCGCCTACATCCCCATCCACAGAAAAAAGCGCCGAGGCCAAAGCCTTGGAGGAGCGTTTTCGCCGTGCTTTGAACCCTTCTTTCACATCTGGTGAACAAGGAGAAAATTCCTTGGGGCAAGCGGTTATTCCCACCAATTCCAAGCCCACGGGTTTTCCTTCTTTGGAGGTGATGCTTGGGCAAATGCTCATGGTTGGCTTTACAGGAACAGAAGTGGAAAGGCTTTCGCCCATTGCAAAGCTGATTAAAGAAGGAAAAGTGGGTGGAGTGTATCTTGAACCCATACCGGTGCAGAATGTGCCCGCAAATTCTGAGCACGATTTGCTCGCCATGGCACAAAGCGGGCTTTCGGCGGCGCACAGTGCAGCGGTGTTAGCGCAAGTGGGCATCCCCGGAAATATAGAATCTCCAGGGCAGGTGCGTAGACTCATTGCCACGTTACAAAGTTTTTTACCCAAGGATGCTTTGCCCCTTTGGGTGGCTGTGGAGCAAGAGGGGGGCACGGTACAAGCCTTGCGCAAAGATCTTGGCTTTGCCGGCTTGGCGTCGGCGGCTCGTTTGGGACAAGATTCGGTGGAAAATACGGAAATCACCGCACGCCGTGCGGGGCTTGAAATGGCAGGGCTTGGCATTAATTTTGTGCTAGGACCGGCCGGCGATGTGAATGTTAATCCATTAAGCGAAAATATAGGTCAACGCTTTCGATCTTTTAGCGCAAGTGAAGAACAAGTGGCGGCACATGTGCAAGCCTTTGGCCGCGGGCTTTGGGCCGCAAAGGTCATGCCGTGTTTGCGTAACTATCCAGGGACGGGGGCCTACGTGCGTGGCTTTGCCCCTGCGGCGTCTTCTTTTGGGCAAAAAAATATTTTGGAAAGCATTGCCGATATTTCCGGTTCGTGGCAATTGCGAGAGCTCATACCTTATGAAAAAAATCTAAGACCCCCAAAGCAAGAAGAAGAGGTGAACCCTTCACAAAAGATGACGTCGGAACCTTCTTTTGCCTTGCAACCGGCCCTCGTGTATCATCGCAGCTATGATGCCATGCACCCTGTGCCTTTGTCGTCAAAAATGTTGATGGAAGTGGTGCGTCAACAGTGGGGCTTTCAAGGACTTATTCTTTCGCAAGATTTGCGAGCTTTGCAGCCTTTCTTTTCTTTGGAGGAAAGTGTATTGCAATCGGTACTGGCGGGGGCTGACATGCTTTTTGTCACTGAACCGCCAGCCATGGTGGATCCTGCTTCCTCGCCTTTGGCGGGGCTGGGTGCTTTATCCTCTTTGCCGGGCATGGGTAATGTTCAAGCCCTTGCGGGGCTTATGGACAAAGCCAAGAATAGTGAAGCCGATATGAATGAAGAGGCTCTTATTCAAATGTTGCTACAAAATCAGGCCGGCTCTTTTTTGCCGGGTGTTTTAGGGGCTGAGGTGAAGGCTAAACCTTTGACGGGCCATGCAACACAGGCGGAGAAAGTGTACGCCATTTTACTACAATTGGTAAAGTCTGGGCGCATTTCTGAAGCTCGCATTCGGCAGTCTTGGTTGCGTATTCATAAGGCAAAAGAAGAAAATCTGTTAACCTCATTTTAACTCATCCATAAAAAGGAATATATATGTCACTGTTACAATGTTCACAATGCGAAAAAGATATTTCTGCCACGCACAAAGTTTGTCCTCATTGCGGCTCTAAAATCTCTTTTATCTTGGAGCTAAAAAGCACCATAGAAAAAAATCGTTTACGCCAAGTGGCCGTGGCTATCTTTGTGTTTTTCTTGTTGGGAACGGCGTGGTATTTGGGTAAAAGTACTGGCTATCGCTGGCCTTTATATGCGGTGGTTATTGCTTGTGCTCCCCTTGTGCCATGGCTTTTGCAATTGGCTTATAAAAGCGCCGCTCCTGTGGAAGACGCTTCGCAGTCAGAATCTACGTCTGCAAGCCACAATCAAGCACAAGAGAGCAGTGAAGATCAAAAAATTTGGCGAGGATAAAGCATGCAGAGGCGTCAATTTCTCCGCGGCGTCAGTGCTCTTGGTGCTCATAAAGCTTTGCAAACCATAATGGCACCTCTGCCTTTTATCTCTTTACAACAAGGGAATGCTCATGCTGCGGCATCGCCCTCGGAACCATTGGAGGGAAAGAGATATGATCGCTATGTGGATCATATCTCTGCCATTCCCATCATGGCTTTTTATCGTGTGCACGATGCGCCGCGTTTTCCCGAAGATATCTCTTCACAACAATTATCCGCTGTTTTTTCCAAGGCATGGGAATTGGGCTATCGTCCCGTGAATATGAGCGATATTCTTTTAAATAGGGTGGATTCTGTGGTGCCTAAAGGATTAAAACCTCTAGGCATTACCAGCGATGGTGCTCACGCCAGTATGATGTTTTCCACAAGTACCGCCCCCAAGGGTACAGACAAAGGCCCTTTAAACAATGCGCAATCCTTTGTGGAAATCTTTGCCCACTCTCTCCAAAATATTGCTGTTCCCCGCGCCACATTTTTTCTTAGCATACCCAAGGGTAAAAAGACCCATGGGTATTTTGGTTCTGTCATGCCTCTCAAAGATATTGCCGATGCACTGCAAGTGATGCCGCATATGGAGTTCGGTTATCAAACGAAATTCTATACGTCCCTTGGCGGTGTGGACGGCACCATGATGCGCAAGATTGTGGAATTCCAAATGGAAGAGCTGCAAAAAGAACATATGTTTGAGAGGGTTTCACGCATTATGGCCTATCCCTATAGTGCAAGGCCCACCGATGCAGGGCTCATGGCTTTGCGCGATATGCAATTTTTAGGTGGCGCGTTAACCTATCCTGGAGTGGGTGAAGCACATCACAAAACGCTGCCTTTGTGTCTTTATGACGGCAAGCTCATGATGGATTCTTTTTATGTGCCGCGTGTGGCCATAGGGTCGCATGTCTATGCACCTGGTTCCAAACCCCTTAAAAATCCCCCCATTGAGCCCATAGAAGATTTCATGAAAGATGTGGTGAAAGCTGTGCCTCGCGTTTATTTAAGCAGAGGCTAGATGGTGTCGTTAAATGCGACTTTTGGTTTTTTTTGCCAAGTAATATTCGTCTTTGTTGCTATCAGCAAAGGATTGTTCTGCCATATGAAACATATTCTAAAGTGGTAAAAAATGTTCTTTTGTGGCGTGAACAACGATAAAGAGAACTTATACGTGGAGGCTTTTGGAAAGGGGGGGGTGTGGGGGAGGGCCCCGCTTAGACAGGGACTTTTTCCGACTGGAAAAGGTTTTCCCTCCCCCACAAATAAACAATGTAAAAAACTAAATCTATCTCACCATATTTTGCAAGCGTGCCACACGCTCTTCTATGGGAGGGTGGGTGCTAAACAAATTACTCATACCACCACCGAAGAGGGGGGAGACGATGAACATTTGTTCAGTGCTGGCATTACCATTTTTCATGGGAATCTGCTTGCTGTAATTTTGTAGCTTTTGCAGAGCACCTGCCAGAGCGAGAGGGTCGCCACTGATGTGCGCACCAGTGTCATCGGCTAAATATTCGCGCGAGCGAGATATGGCCATTTGAATGATGCTGGCGGCAATGGGGGCTAAAATGGCGAGGAGAATACCGCTGAGCATGTTACCGCCACCGCCTTCTTCATCGTCACTGCGACCCATGCCAAAGAGGGCGGCAAATTGCATCATATTGGCGATGGACACTATGGCCGAGGCCAGTACGCCTGCCACGGTTTGGATGAGTATATCTCTATTGGCTATGTGCCCAATTTCGTGGGCGATGACACCGCGTAATTCTTCTGGGCTGAGCATATGCATGAGCCCTTCGGTGACTGCCACCACACCGTGTTCTGGGTCGCGGCCTGTGGCAAAGGCATTGGGTGCTTGCTCGGGGATAATGCACACGCGCGGCTTGGGGATGCCGGCACGTGCTGCCAATTCTTCCACCATGTGGTGCAAAGCTGGAGCGTCACTGGGTGCCAATTCGCGAGCTTTGTACATGGAAAGCACTATCTTGTCTGAATACCAATAAGAGCCTACGTTCATGACGAGAGCTAATCCAAAGGCGATGATGATGCCAGCTTTACCTCCAAGGGCAGCGCCGAGCATGATAATGAGGCCGGAAAGAAGGCCTAAAAGTAAGACGGTTTTTATTTGACTGGTCATATAATCTCCTGTTTTGGCTAAAATAAGCACGATTTCTTTTTTGACTAGGGGCATGGTATGAATTTTATGCCATGGGCTATGTATGCGCTTTGTTTTTTGCACTCGCATACGGCTTATATATCTTGCATTGATGTGTGCTCTTTCGTATACTTTGCAAAACTATATTTTATTCATAGGGATTTTAAGAATCACATTCATTATGCAAAAAAAACTTTCTTTTTATACGTCATCAAAAATTGTTAACGGCCTGCTCTTTTTATGGTTATTTTTTGCCATGTGCACGTACGCACCTATGGAAGCCAAAAGCGCTGCCAGCTCGGACTTGGATTTTTCTTTTTTTGAAAAAGGCCAAGGGGAGCCCGTGATGCTTGTCATTGGTGGAATTCAAGGGGACGAGCCTGGAGGGTTTTCAGCGGCTACGCTTATTGCCACGCGCTATAAAGTGCGCAAGGGGACATTATGGGTGGTGCCAAATTTAAATTTTCCTAGCATTCTTAAACGCTCGCGTGGTGTGCACGGAGATATGAATCGAAAGTTTGCCACCTTGGATAAAAGAGATCCACAATATGCCATTGTGTCACGCATTCAAGAAATTATCCGCGATCCCAAGGTGTGTTTAGTGTTGAATCTGCATGATGGCAGTGGGTATTACCGCGAAAAATATTTTGATAAATGGCATAACCCTAAACGCTGGGGGCAGTCTATCATTATTGACCAAGCTCTTATGCCCACCATGCAAGTACCGCAGGGGAATGTCATGGCGCAGGATTTGAAAAATCTTGAAAAAGCCGCGGACTTTGTGAGTGCTCAGGTGAATAAGCATTTGCTGACAGCCGAACATAAAATTCATGTGCATGATACACAAACGGCGAAAGGCGATAAAGAAATGGAAAAAAGTCTTTCTTGGTTTGCGGTGCGCCATGGAAAACCAGCCTTTGGTTTGGAGGCCAGTAAGAATTTATCTGTGGTGCGGCGCACTTATTATCATTTGCATATGATTGAAAATTTCGCCAAAACTCTAGGCATAGAACTGGAGCGAGATTTTGAATTGAATCTTGAAGGTGTACATAAAGCTTTGTACAGCGATTTGAGCGTAAGCTTCATGGATGGGCGAGTGGTGCTGCCTCTAGAAGATGTGCGGAGCAGAGTTAACTATCTTCCCTTGTGCCCAGAAGATAAAAACACCACCACTTCTAAACCCATCATGGCCATATTGGCACAGAAAAAAACGCTGGATGTACATTATGGCAATAGAAAGTTGACAGTTATTGCTCCGGATTGGCATGAAATTGATACAAGTTTGCAAGGGCTTACATTATTAGTGGACGGCAAAGAACGAAAAGTAAATTTTGGCGAAATGGTACATGCTCAAAATTCCATTAAGGTATTGCCTGTGGAAGGGTATAGAGTGAATGCCATTGGAGCAGACACAGGAAAGCAGAATGAAAGTGATATACTGCTTCAGCAAAAGCAATTTATAAAGCGCTACTCCATAGATAATGGGGGGACTATTTTTCGCATAGAAACGTATAAGGGGAAGAAATTTTCTGGTATGATATTGGTTCGCTTTGGGAAGAACATCTAATGAATTTTCTAAGGAATGACATATGAAAAGATGGTTTATGTGTAGTGTATGGACTCTTCTTATGTGTGTAAGTTTGTCCACTTTGGCCTTGGCGCAAAGGGAAATTTTGATAGCCAATGCATGTACTTTTCCCATCACGGTGAGCTTGAGTCATGAGCTTCTTGATGCTCCTTATGATCTTGGCACCATTGCCCCTGGGGACGCTCTTCCTTTTACCGTGGAGGTGGAGCATGGATGGACCATCACAGTGCTGGATGACAATGAAGGGGCCATTGAGAAGGGTGATTTTTCCTTTGCCGCTGGAAAACAGTTTATTGTGGAAGAAAGTGGAAATATAGCCGTTTCGCGTAGATAAAATATATACCATAAAAAAAGGGAAATGATTTACGTCATTTCCCTTTTTGTATTATGTCATGCTAACTTAATCGCATGGTGGTATTTTCTTGCTTTTCTTCCAGCACCTGCCTAGGCACTACTTTTAAGCCTCAGCCACAAGGGGAGAGGTAGACAAGGTCGTGCTTTTTCATGAGCCAGCGGATAAGACCCGCAACGGCCACAAAAAGAATGGCAAGTAAGATATCCCACATGATTTATTTACCCATGCTGTTTAAAAAGTCTTTATTGCTCTTGGTACCACGCATTTTTTCTAACAAGAATTCCATGCTGTCGATGGGCGACATGGGAGCCAAAATTTTGCGTAAAATCCAAACGCGGTTAAGTACTTCATCGTCAAGGAGTAAGTCTTCTTTGCGTGTGCCGGAGCGATTGATGTCCATGGCGGGATACACGCGCTTATCAGATAAGTGACGATCCAAGTAAATTTCCATATTACCGGTACCTTTGAACTCTTCGAAGATAACTTCGTCCATGCGTGAACCGGTATCAATGAGTGCAGAGGCTATGATGGTGAGGCTACCGCCTTCTTCAATGTTACGTGCAGCACCAAAGAAACGCTTGGGGCGTTGTAAAGCGTTGGCGTCAAGACCACCGGAAAGCACACGACCAGAAGGGGGAGTAACAGCATTGTAAGCACGGCCAAGGCGCGTGATGGAATCGAGTAAGATAACCACATCGCGTTTGCGTTCCACAAGGCGTTTTGCTTTTTCAAGTACCATTTCGCAAACTTGCACGTGACGCTGAGGTGGCTCGTCGAAGGTGGAGCTAACAACTTCGGCATTTTTCACCGTACGCTCCATGTCGGTAACTTCTTCTGGACGTTCGTCAATAAGCAAGACGATTAAATACACATCGGGGTTATTGGCATTGATGGCATTGGCAAGTGATTGCAAAAGAATGGTTTTCCCGGTGCGGGGAGGTGCTACAATAAGACCACGCTGTCCACAACCAATGGGGGACATAAGGTCGATGATGCGGTTGGAAAGATTTTTATCCCCATTTTCCATGATCAATTGTTCGTCAGGGTAGATGGGAGTAAGGTTGTCAAAGAGAACAAGGTTTTTGGCATGTTCTGGGGCTTCCATGCCGATTTCAGTGACTTTAAGCAGAGCAAAGTAGCGCTCACCGTCTTTGGGGGGGCGAATTTGGCCGGAAACAATATCCCCTTTTCTTAAAGAAAAGCGGCGAATTTGTGATGGGGAAACGTAGATGTCATCGGCACCAGGCATATAGCTACAAAGTGGAGAGCGCAAAAAGCCGAAGCCGTCAGGAAGGATTTCAAGGACACCGTCGCCGTAAATGGCGCCATTTTGTGAAGAACAGGATTGAAGCAGGGAGAAGATAAGTTCTTGTTTACGCATGGAACTTGCGTTTTCAAGGTTATACTGCTCTGCAAGCTCCATAAGGTCTTGCATGGTTTTAGTCTTGAGTTCTGACAGGTTTAAAACGCTTTCAGCATTTTCCGCAGTCACGTCTGGGCTTACTTTTTTCTTACGCATAAAGATCCAACTATTACGTTTTATTTTGCCCATGATAGGCAAGAGGGCTTATTCCTAATTATAATACCTTTACAACAATGAAAATATGGGACAACGCTAATCATAAGCTTTGGGCAAGAGGTAGAGTGTTGGCCATGCAAGCAGGCCGTAGAGGCATTGTTTGGTGTTTGCAAACAACCCTAGAGCTTATTTAGTAGATACCACACCATGGTAGGGGTATTGGGTATTTCATCTCGGTTGCACTAAGCCTTTAGCTTGAAAAACTTTGTCTTATTACAATGTATAATCAAGAAGAAAAAGGCCAACCATGCTATTGCATAAGGTCATTGAGGAATTCCGAAGCAAGCGGAACTTAACCGTATTTACCAAGGAAAGCAAGTAAAAAATGAGTAGAAAACAAAATTATTCTTTGACAATATTGGAAGGATAGTGCGATAGAATTTTGTCTTTTACGCTTTGTTCATCCATATCTAAAACTTCTGCAAGTTCCCCAGTAATAAGTAGCATGGCTTGTTCAAGCATACGTCTTTCGCCAAAGGAAAGTTCTTTGTTTTGCCCAATGAGCAAGAGCTCATGTACAACTTTTGCAACTTCTAAAAGGTTAACACTTTTAAGTTTTTCAGAATACTCTCTGAATCTTCTATTCCAGTTTTGTCCTGTATGAACAGCAGGTTTTTCATCGGTGCACAGGAGTTGTAAGATTTCTTGAGCTTTGTCGCCATCACTCAAAGGCCGTAAGCCAACATTAAGCGCATTATTAACGGGAACCATAAGAGTAATATTATTGGAAACAATGCGGACTATATAGAACTCGCACTGCACGCCGGATATTTCATCTTGGGCTATGCGCTCTATTTTGCCGACACCCTGGGCTGGGTATACGACTAATTCATCAGTCTGGAACAAGGTAGACCTCGCGTTTTTTGGAGGTGAAGGAAGATACTTTTAGCCAAGTTATACATAAGATAATAACATTTTGTCACTTGTCTAGCACAAAGACAAAATTAGTTACAGTGTCGCTCTTTGCGCGGCATTATATATATTGGCTTTTGTGATGGAAAAAATACATTTTGGTAGTAATTATACCAAATCAACTCCCACACAAAAGAATTTTGCACGGGAGTTGTGTAAAATTTTTTTCTGAAGTTAAGTAAGGCTTAAGGCGTGGGCTGTGGCAGGTTTGAGGCCTTCATCAAGGAAAACATTTAATACTTCTACAGCTTTTGGAAAACAATTTTCTAGTTTTTCTCTTTCATCGCCCTTGGGACGAGCCAAAACATAGGTGGACACATCGCCATGCTCAGGGAGGCTAGGCCTACCAATACCCATGCGTAGGCGATAAAAATCTGGCGTTCCAAGACCTTGTGTAATGGATTTTAGTCCATTATGACCAGCATTACCGCCCCCAAACTTAAAGCGCAACTGGCCGACTTTGATATCCAATTCATCGTGCAAGACAATGAGATCTTTAGGTGTTAGCTTATGCCAAGCCAACAGGGGCTGCACACACTGACCGCTTAAGTTCATATAGGTGAGCGGTTTGGCAAAAAGCCACCAATCAGAAGTGGAAGGCAATGTGGCGCGCCACAATTCACATTTGAATTTACTACCATTAAGGCTCTCTTGGCGTCCGTGGTAGGAGGCTAACTCCAATAAGTGGTCCACCAGCATAAAGCCCATATTATGCCTTGTATCAGTATATTGATTGCCCGGATTGCCAAGGCCCACAATGAGTCCTTTATATTGCATGTGAAATCTCCTTCTTATGAGGCAAGGTGTGCAAAGGTAAACCTAGTGCAGCGCAAGATTGTGCAATATGTGCTGCAATGTGCTGCGCATAGAGGCGGCTCACGGCGCATAGATGCCCGCCACCATCAAGAATGATAAGTCTTTTTTGCGGTGCCTTGATGGCATCAAAGGTGCTTTGCATAAGCGCTAGAGGGAAAAGTTGGTCATCTTTAGCTGTAAGTAGTATGACGGGACAGTGAATGCTCCCTGCCTGTTCAGCAGCATGCAAATCCAGATGGAAAAGACTTGAAACAAAGCTTATGGGATAGGAAGCGCGTTTTTGAATATTTGGTGCAAAAACCTTATGGGCGTTTTTTAGCAAAGGCTTTAGCTCAAGGTAAGCCAAAAAAGGTATGGGTAAGGCCGGCACATGGCTAGCCATAAAACGCATGAGCCTAAGCACAGGTTCTTTATATGTAAGCATGGCGCGTAGGCGTGTCACCGCACTGGACTCTTCCCTTTGCGGCAATAAGGTTGTTATGGGAAAAGTACCTTGAATGTGGGGATTATGCAAAGCATGCGCAAGACTCAATATGCCGCCTTGACTATGCCCGCTCACCACCAAGGGCCCGGAAAAATTTCGTTTCGCCCAGCGCTCGGCATCCTTTCCATTTTGTAAAATATCTTCAAAGGTGAAAGAGCTTTTATTCTTGGGGCTAAGTCCATGACTTATGGGGTGTATGGCCACCACGTTGCAACCAAGGCGATGCAATTCGTTTAAAAGCACGGGATACATGAGAGGCGAAGCCATGGTGCCAGGATAAAAAAGTACTGTGACAGCCTCGGGGGCTGTTTCAAGTACAGTGAGGGTAATACTGGTACCACAAGAAGGAATGGAAACCTTGCGAGCTGTGGGAAATAAGGATGTATGGCTTGGCATATCTAGACTCAAGAGGGCAGTGTTTATACGAAAATAGCCGATCACCATGAGGCAATCGGCTATATAAATATCGCTTTAGGGGCGTTACTTAATTACGCGTTTTCGCCTTCAGCATCGTCTTTTACCTTGGAGATAACAGATACGATGGCGAAGTTTTGGTCGTAGCTAGCTTTCACGCCTTCAGGCAATGGAAGGTCAGCCACACGTAAAGAAGAGTTAAGACCCATTTCGGTTACGTCCACAGTGATCTTTTTAGGAAGATCTTGGGGCTTACCGATAAGGTATACGCGCTCACGGTAGGTTTCGAGCTTGCCGCCGAGCTTAACACCCTTGGAAGTACCAACAAATTCGATATTTACAAGTACTTTTACAGCCTTTTCAAGGTCTACACCGTAGAAGTCGATGTGTACGAATTCGTTTTTGTAAGGGTGACGCTTGGCTTCCCAAATCATTACTGGATGTGTAGATTTGGCGCCATTGTCTTCAATTTCAAGGGTGAAAACAGTGGTACGGCCCATTTCTGCATACATTTTTTCAAGGGGAAGAGCAGGCATTTGCACAGCTACGTTTTCACCTTTAGCAGAGTAAAATACACCGGGAACCATGTTTTGCACACGGAGACGGCGATTATAGCCTTTTCCGAGGCCGTCGCGTTTTTGAGCGTTCAAAACTTTTTCTATGGACATGTTCGTCTCCTTAGCTAATATCCGCAATTAGCGGTAGATTTATTATGTATTTACACAAACAACACGCTGACGGAAGAGCCAGTATGGATATTGTGTATGGTTTTTCCAAGCAAGGATGCTACACTGGCAATCTGTAACTTGGAACATTTTTCTTTTTTATCAAGCAAGGGAATGGTGTCGGTAACAATAACCTTTTCCAAAGCATCCGTTGCATTGAGTCTGTCCACAGCTGGGCCAGAAAGTACGCCGTGCGCTGCGCAAGCAATAATGCTTTTGGCACCATTTGCTTTGAGCACTTCGGCACCGGCACATAAGGTTCCGGCTGTGTCAATCATGTCATCTACCATGATGGCAGTTTTGTCTTGCACATCACCGATAACATGCATGGCCTGAGCTTGGTTGGGCTGATCGCGTCTTTTGTCAATAATGGCAAGGCTTGCGTTAAGCTTTTTGGCATAAGCCCTAGCTCTTTCCACACCGCCAGCATCAGGAGAAACAACAACAAGGTCTTCGCCTTCATACTGACGCAAGTGCTCCATCATAACGGGAACACAATAAATATTATCCACAGGACAGTCAAAAAATCCTTGGATTTGTCCAGCATGCACATCAATGGTTACCACGCGTTGGGCACCAGCAATTTGCATGAAGTCTGCAATCATTTTAGCAGAAATAGGCGCACGGGGACTGACCTTGCGATCTTGGCGTGCATAGCCATAATAGGGGACAACAGCCGTAATTCTAGCGGCGCTGGCTCTTTTTAATGCATCCAACATGAGGCACAATTCAATGAGATTATCATTGCCTGGTGCGCAGGTGGGTTGCACAACAAAAACGTCATCGCCTCGGATATTAGCCCCAATCTCTACGCGGATTTCTCCGTCACTAAAAGTAGATGTCAGTGATGGGGTGAGTTGGCATCCAAGATGATCACAAATAGCCAGTGCTAGTTGGGGATTGGCTGAACCGGTGACAATTCTAAGGTTGTTAAACATGACGTGCCTTTGCTCTCTGCGCATATGCGCAATGCGCAATGGAAATAAAAAATGGCAGGGGCGGAAGGGATTGAACCCTCGAATGACTGGACCAAAACCAGTTGCCTTACCGCTTGGCGACACCCCTGCATAATTATAGTGTTGTTATAAACACTCTACACTGTGCACTTTTTATTTGATCCGCTAGGTTTTGCGCTGCTTCCTTGGTTTTAACTATCCCCACTAGGGAGGAACCGCTTCCACTTAAGGTTGCCAGCACTGCGCCGTTATCTAACAAGACTTGTTTAAGTTTTGCCAGTTGCGGATGGGCTGTGAACACTACCGACTCAAAGTCATTTCCCTTTGCTAAGCTCTCGCTCCACTCAGGCGTTGTGCTCTCTTGCCCTGCACCAGTGAAGAGAGTTCTATAGGCGAAGGAGGATTTTGTCAACAACTTTTTTGAAAAAGTTGTAATTTTTTCTTCATCAAATTTTTTATACGCCCAAGGTGTTGAAATGTATACGTTGGGGCAAAGCAAAATCACATAGCCTTTAGGCCATGGTTTTGCCAGTGGTTCTAAAATTTCACCAATGCCTTGTACTCTTGCCGGAACGTTTTGCAAAAAGAAGGGCACATCTGCCCCAACACTTAAGGCTGCTTCATGCAAGCTTTGAGTGCTTAAAGGCTGCAGAGCATGCGCATTGCACCATGTGAGTACAGTGGCTGCATCACTACTGCCTCCTCCTAAGCCGGCCCCATGGGGAATGCCTTTATGTAAATGCACATGCACTTGCCCAAGCTCTGGTACGAGCACACCCCCTTGGCGCAAAAAAGCCGCGTAGGCTTTAGTGAGGGTGTTGTTTTCCAGGGGTATGCCTTTTTGTGAACAACTTACACTAAAGCCTTGCCCAGCTTTGGCTGTGAAGGAGAGCTTGTCATAAGGGCTCTGTAGAGGCCAAAAAATGGAATCTAGCAAATGATAACCATCTTCTCGAACTCCGGTAATACTGAGCGAGAGGTTGATTTTACAACCGGCGCGCAGTTCCTCCGTATACGGGGCGGTGCTCATTAGAGTATTTCCACGGTAAGATGCGTGTTGGTGAAAACACAAATCTCTGCGGCAATGCTCATGGAGTGACGAACAACGTCTTCGGCGCTGAGATCTTCTTTGGTGTGCCGCATGAGGGCGCGTGCTGCCGAAAGGGCATATGCTCCACCACTGCCAATGGCAGCCACAGCGTCATCGGGTTCAATGACGTCTCCATTGCCTGAGAGCAATAAAATATGATTTTCATCGGCCAAAAGCAGCATGGCTTCCAGACGGCGGAGGTATTTATCCTTGCGCCATTCTTTGGTCATTTCCACGGCGGCGCGTGCAAGGTTACCGCGAGACTCTTCCAATTTGGCTTCAAAGAGCTCAAAAAGTGTGAAAGCATCGGCGGTGGCACCGGCAAAACCGGCAAGTATTTTGCCCTTGTAGAGACGACGAATTTTGCAAGCGCCGTGCTTCATGACAATGCTTTGACCTAGAGTAACTTGTCCATCGCCGCCAATGGCCACTTGGCCGTTGTGACGTACCGCCAAAATGGTGGTGGCATGTGCTTGTTGCATATTATAATCCTTCTTCCCAAATTTCTTTGCGTTCTTTGTAAATGGTGTCAAAGCGTGAAAGGCTTTGTTTTTCTTTACTACTTTTGGCAAGGGCTTGGGCTTTTTCTTGATATTGTTTGGTTTTTTTCTTGCTGTTTTGGTACAGGGCACCATAGGCAAGGTGTAAATAAGCTAAAAATTCTTGACCATTGGTGCCAAGGGAGCGACCGTAAGCCGTGTGTACTTCACTGTCATAGGGCAAAGCACGCAGTACTTCTTTATAAAAAAACGCAGCTCTGTCACCTTGTCCCATGGCGTCCATGACTCTGGCATAGAAGAATTGCGCCATATAGTCCTTTGAGTCCAATTGCATGGCGGCGCGCAAAAGTTCATTGGCCCTTTGTAAATCTCCCTTTCTGTAGTGAAAGGTTCCTGCCTCGCGTAACACAAGAGGGTCCTTGGGTGCTGCGGCTATGGCTTTATCAAAGGTGGCGTTGGCCTTTTGCGTTTGATTCTCTCTGGCTTGCACCATGGCCATGGCCATGAGTGAAAGTCCGTCTTTTTTGTTTTCAAAGCGATGCCCCGTCGCTTGTGTATTGCCGTATCTGGCCCAAAGCAATGTTTGCACGCGGTGAAAGCGGGTATTGTCCACGCGTCTTTTTTGCAGTGCTTGTGGCCCCGATTGTACCTTGGCTATGACGCTGGTAATGCGCGATCCTATCTCTGGGTGGGTGGACAAGTAGGTGGGCACTGTGCCACCACCGGAAAGAATGCTTTTGTCACGAATTTTCTTAAATCCGCCGGCCATGCCCATGGGTGGATAGCCTGCGGCAATGAGGTACTGATAGCCAATGTCGTCGGCGTCGCTTTCATCCATGCGGCTATAATTAAGCATGGCCGATTGTCCAGCCCCCAAGGCACCGGCAGCAAGAGCTCCGCCCCCTTCACCACCGGCGGCCATGCCGGCTATGGCCAGCAAGAAGGAAGCAAGGGTGATATACGAGGATCTTTCCATGCGCGCGGCCACATGTCTTTGCGTGACATGAGCCATTTCGTGAGCCATGATGCCGGCAAGTTCGGCTTCACTGTCCAATTGCATGAGTAAGCCGGTGAAAAAGAAGATATGGCCACCTGGCACGGCAAAAGCGTTGAGTGAATTGTGTAGAATAACGCCGGTGGTAAATTCAAAGGGCTGGGGTGGAATAACAGCATTGATTCTTTCCATGATGCTTTTCACATACAGGCTCACCTCGGGGTCTTCCACCAAGGGGAGCTTGGAGCGTATGAGTACTTCAAATTTGCGTCCCATTTCTTTTTCGTCGGCAATGCCAAACTCGCCAAGGCCTAAGAAGGCTTGCGCAGGGGGTACGAAAACTTGTGTCAAAAACACAAAGCATAAGATGGTAGAAGCTATGAATTTTTGCATGGTGAGGCTCTTTTTTCGTGGGGGGAAGGAGACCCCTTTTGCTAGCGCCAAAAAGGGGTCTCCTTCCCCCCATACAGTCTTAACTCTCTGCATCCGTAAGGCGCTAAAGCGCCAACGGCTGTGTTTCGCACCCTTCGGGCAGGCCCCCATCCTCTACCAAAACGCGTTTTACTTTGTGTTGGAGAGACTTCTGAGGAGATTATAGTCGATATAGTACTGTTGTGTGCGGCGATACAACATAATTTAGTGTTAGTTAAATTACGAGATACGTTCTAGTGCGCCGAAATTTTGTACTGAGGCAGAGTATTCGTCGCCATTGTTTTTTTGAGGGGGAGGGTCTGGGAGGGGGGCTTTTTTTTCCTAAAAAAAGCCCCCCCTCCCAGTTTAAAAAAAAATGCCTACTAAATAACATCCCAAACAGCGCCGCTGGGAGTATCGCGAAGTTCCACACTCATGTCTGTCAATTCATCGCGAATGGCGTCAGAGCGTGCAAAATCTTTATTCTTGCGAGCTTCCACACGTTCTTCCAAGAGCTGTTCCACTTTTGCCACGTCAATGGCCTTGCGAGAGGCTTGCATTTGGCGCAGCTCTTGAAGGAAAGCAGTGGCTTCTTGTTGAAATAAGCCTAAAACACCGGCCCAAGCGCGAATGCTCTCTTTGAAAGTGAGTAAGAGCGTGGGAAGATCTTGGCAGTTTTTGGCAACCTTATCTTCTAAGGCGCGGTTCACGAGACGCACCATGCCAAAAATATGCCCGAGGGCAGCGGCAGAGTTACAATCGTCTTGCAAGGCTTCATCAAGGGCTTTGATGAGCGCATCCATTTCTTGCTCGTATTCAGCAGGCAGAGCAGTATTCTTCCAATTTTCGCGTAAGAGGGCTGTGTTTACATCTTGTATGCATTGGTACACTCTTTTTTGTCCGCGTTCGGCTTCATCCATGCTCACATCGGTGAAGTCCACAGGGCTACGATAGTGCTTGCTCAAGAGGAAGAAGCGTAAGGTTTCGGGAAGATATTGTGCCAAAATATCACGGATTGTGGTGAAGTTGTTCAAGGATTTGGACATTTTTTCAGAGTTGATTTGCACAAATCCATTGTGCACCCAATACTTTGCCAATTCCTTGTGGGTGCAAGCTTCGGTTTGGGCAATTTCATTTTCGTGGTGGGGGAATATAAGGTCTTGTCCGCCACCGTGAATATCCAAGGGAAGGTATTTTTCGCTCATGGCAGAGCACTCGATGTGCCAGCCAGGACGTCCCTTACCCCAAGGGCTTTCCCAGAAAGGTTCTTGAGGTTTTGCGCCTTTCCAAAGGGCAAAGTCCAGCGGGTCTTCCTTTTCATCACCGGGAGCTACGCGAGCACCAGCTTGTAAATCATCTAGGCTACGACCGGAAAGTTTACCATAGGGCTCATAGGAGCGCACGCGAAAGTACACATCACCGGAAGGAGTGGAGTAAGCTTTACCGTCAGCAATGAGGCGTTCACACATGGCTTGCATTTCGGCTATGTAGTCGGTGGCGCAAGGTTCTTCATCGGCACGTAATACGCCCAATTTATCCATGTCTTCATGGAAAGCTTGCATGAAGGTTTGCGCCACTTCACGCCAATCGCGATTTTCTTTGATGGCGCGGTTGATGATTTTATCGTCCACGTCGGTGAAGTTGCGTACAAATTTTACGTCGAGGCCACGATGGCGGAAGTGGCGCACCATGACGTCAAAGACCAAGGCGGAACGCGCATGCCCAATATGACAGTAGTCGTACGCGGTGATACCACAAACATACATATTTACTTTACCGGGGTTTACTGGGACGAATTCTTCTTTTTTACCGCTTAATGTATTATAAATGAGCATGATTTCTCCGTAATTGCACATGTATTTATATTTTTAGCAAGTATCTGCATAAAGCAAAATCTTGCCCTCTTAACCCTTTTTAGGCTGTCATATGGCACCGTAAGGGTTTTTAGTATGGTGATTTTTGCGTGTTATTTGTCAAAAAAATCTATTCGGCGTTGATGTCTACCACCTTCAAAGGCGGTTTGTAAAAAGATATCAACCATGGATAAAGCCAGGCCTGGGCCTGTGACACGCTCGCCAAGGCAAAGAACATTGGCATCGTTATGTTCACGTGTGGCGCGCACTTGGAATTCATTGCCGCATAAAGCTGCACGAATGCCTTTATGGCGATTGGCCATGATGGACATGCCAACACCGGTACCGCAAATGAGAATGCCCTTGGCTTCGGGGCTGTCCTTACACAAAGCTTCGCACAATGTTTGGGCAAAAACCGGATAGTCACAGCTTTCTTCGGTATGGGTGCCGTGATCGTGCACAAGGTAGCCTTGGGCTTTAAGTTGCTGTACCACAAGGTTTTTGAGGGCAAGACCGGCATGGTCTGAGGCGATATGTACGGGCAAAGACATGAAATTCTCCTAAAAACTAATAAGTATTGGTGTCCAAATCCTCTAAAGGATAGAGAACTGTTTCTTTTGGCAAGATAAGTCGCATTTGCTCAGGCGTAAAGAGGTCTAAATCAAATGCACGCTCTTGCACAATGATTACGGCTTTACGTTCTGAAGCTATGTGTCTGATATATAACTTATAGGGCAGTGTTTCATGTTCTTTGTAAGAGATTTCCATGGTCCAGCCGGTGGAATTGTCTTCTTGCCAAAAAACAGGTTGTCCTAAGTCATTGAGCACAAGCATGCCACGAAAAGCCCCTTCCTCTAAGGTGTAGGCTTTGGCATTGTTTGGCAAATCTTCTGGATTGATGAGTAGGGGGGTGGCTTTATCCACAGCAAGGGGCTGGCCTGCATAGCTAAGGCCAAACACGCTGGCGTGATGCCCTTGGAGGAGAAGGGTTAAATGTTCCAGATTAAGCGGCATGGGCACGCCTATGTTAAAGGAGGGCTTTTTTTTGCCTTCGTGAGCATAGGCCACGCCTTCTTGTGGGATGTAGAGAATAAATTCTTGGGGTTTTTCTAAGATTTTGGCCAAGGTAATACCCACGGATGCGCTAATATCCAAGCGCAATATGTCCGCAGAATTACCCCAGAGCAGTGTCGAGACGCGATCCGTCTTTCCTTCCACGCCGTAACGCAAGCTGAGTTGCGTGCGAAAAGGCTTGGTGACGGTGTTGGCACTTTGTGCGTAATTTTTCCACAAAGCGTCTGCGTCGTGGTCTATGGATTTCATGCCGGGCTTGGCACAAGCACAGAGACTTAAGGTCAAAAGGGCCATGCAAATGCGAGAAGCGTATTTTATCATAGGTCTTATAATTGGTTTTGTTTGTAAGTAAGGCTATCTTGCTTTTTGGGAGAGAGCTCAATGGCCTTGGTATAGCCTTTGAAAGCCTCTTCTTTTTTTCCTAAACTGCGTGCAATGTCGCCATAATGCTCCCAAATGGTGGCTTCTGGCATGCCTTCAGCCTCCACAGCTTCTTTAATAATACTCCATGCTTCTTTGTGCTGACCGGCTTGGAAGAGGGCCCACGCCAAAGAGTCTAAAATATAATTGCTGTTGGGGGAAAGCTCATTTGCTTTACGCAAAAGCGTTATGGCGCGTTGTAATTCTTTACTTTGCTCGGCCAAAGTATAGCCCACATAGTTTAAAGCTTGCACATGTTCAGGCTCAAGCTCTAAAAGGCTTTCCATAACTTCAAAAGCTTTTTCCTTATTACCGCTTTGATCTAGTATGGATGCTTGTAAAAAAGCAAGCTCGCTGTTTTGAGGCCATTTTTTTTGTACTACTTCAAGTTGCTGTAAGGCTTGATCGTATTTTTTTTGAGCTCCCAGAGCGTGTACTTCTGCTGTCCAAAAGTCCATTTGGTCTGACGCTATTTTAGTTCCTTGATGAGCTTCTTCTAAAGCTTTATCGAATCTTTGTAATTCCATGAGCAATTTAATGCGTAAAAACAAAGCACGGTTATATTCTTTGTGTGTGCTTTGGATATGCGTAAGCCATGTATAGGCTTGATCGGCATCGTTGTCTCGTTCAAAGGCTATGGCAGCCAGATAAAAATAGAGCTCTTGTGGAGCGTCTTCTATGTCTGCAAGACCCAATAAAATGGGCTCAGCCGTGTCATATTGTTCAAAATCCACAAACATACTGGCCACACCCACAGTGAGCTCCGGTGTGAGTGGATTGTCTTCAAAAAGCTCTAAGGCTCTGTCCATGTCTTTAAGGCGTAGGGATAGTAATATGACGCGCATGACAAGTTCATGGCTGGAACCGTAATTGTCTAAAATTTTGTCATAGGTGTCACGAGCTTTTTCCAGCTCATTATCTTGCTCATAGATAAAGGCTAAGTCATTGAGAGCATCCACAAAATCTGGAGTTTTTTGTATACTTGCTTCCAAATAAGCTCGGGCTTCATCCTTGCGGTTTAAATTGATTAAAGTTTTGGCATGGTAATAATCTACAAATTCAGAGCGGGCTTCACCTTCTATGCTTTGCAAGATGGCTTCAGCTTCGGTGAATTTTTTTTCATTGGCAAGGAGTAAGGCTAGCTCCACCTTGGCGTCCACCGAAGTGGGGTTTTTGGTGATATAGCTTTGGATATGCGTGATGGCATCCTCGGTTTTACCCGTTTTTTGTAAAAGCTCTGCCACAAGCAATTGTAAGGAAACATTGTCGGGATAAATCTCTAAGCCTTTTTTAATGTAAGGTAAGAGAGGTGCCGCACCGCGTTCCAATGCCCATACCCCAGCATCAATGAATACAAATGCCGGTGGTTTATGTTCAGAAAGTGTATCAAGCGTTGCCACCATAAGGGCTAAATTCCCTTTATGCAAAGCTCTGTTAAACACGAGATAAGTATACACGGCCTTACTTTCTAAGGGCTTATTTTCTTGAGATTGAACGTGTGTTTCTTCTTTTTCCGCTTGTATGGGAGTTTTGCTTTGTGTTTCTGTGGTTGCACAGCCGCCACAGCCTAGCAAAAAGCAGGAAGAAAAAAGTAGCATGCCCAAAAGGCTATGTCTTACAATGCTGTTCATATTAGGTATTTATCCATTCTTCTGAGAAGTCTTTTATATCATTACTCAGGTGTTGACGCAGTTTTTCTAATAAGCGCGCTTCCAATTGGCGCACTCTTTCTCTGGTCACGTTATACCTTTCACCAATTTCGCGCAAGGTGACAGGCTCGTCGGTGAGTAATCTATTTTGTAAGATATAGTTTTCTTTTTCGTTGAGCTTGGGAATAATACTTTCCAAATGCATTTGTATGAGCGCGGCGATTTCGTTGCTGGCTATGCTATCTTCTACGCCAGCATCAAGGGCCGGTAAAAAGTCCATACGTGAAGCACCGCCGGTGGCATCGCTCACTTGCATATCAAGAGACATGTCCGAAGCACCAAGGCGTTGGTCCATTTCTTGAATTTGATCTATACTCACACCTAATTTTTCGGAAAGCATGGCGGCATCGGGGTCGAAACCTTGAGAAATAAGTTTTTGGCGTTCTTTGTTAAGATTGAAAAAGAGTTTGCGTTGTACTTGCGTGGTGCCAATTTTCACCATGCGCCAATTGTTCATGATATACTTCAGGATATAGGCTTTGACCCAAAAGGCGGCGTAATAAGAAAATTTAATACCTTTATCTGGATCAAATTTATTGACCGCACGCATGAGCCCCACATTGCCCTCTTGAATAAGGTCAAGCACGTTTTGCATCCAGCGGCGCTGAAAGTCCATGGCGATTTTAACCACAAGGCGCAAGTGCGAAGAGACAAGACGAAAAGCCGCATCGGTATCGCCATGATCACGCACTCTTTTGGCCAGCTCTTGCTCTTCTTCTGGCTGTAGCATGGGGAAGCGGCTAACTTCCTTAAGGTATAAATGCAAATTGTCACGGCTTGCGCTGACGCGTGCCACGGAAGAGGGGCTGATGACGGGGCCGTGCAAATCTGTATCGTCGTCATGGTGTAGGTCATCAACATCGCCAGCCTCGTCAAGGTCGTCGTCAAGATCATCGGGTAAATCGTCGAGATCATGGTCGAGTACGTCTTCCAAAACTTCCAAAACAACGACCTCAACGTCGTTTTCCACGGGGAGGTTTTCTTCGGTAGTCGTGTCCTTTTTTAGCGAAATGCTTTCTTGCGAAGTGTCAAGAATTTCCACTTCAACATTTTTTTTCTGTTCAGAAGCGGAGGCAGAAGCGCTTTTTGCAGGGGCTTTTGTACTCTTTTTCATAATATTCTCGATGGTTATGCTACGATTGTAGCTTGTGTGGTGCTACAGGGGAAGGATGCGTTTTTCGTTTGTTCTTTTTGCATTTTTTAAGTAGAAATGTGCAACAAAGGCGCAATGGAGACGGGCACATCTTTTATGTATCATAAAAGCTCACGCTTGCACAGTATAAAATGTGTGCATTTTTAGAAAAAAAATCTTGGCTTTTTGAAGATAAAATTGATCAAAAAGTAGTAATAAGGCGTTTTTTTTGTAGCTAGTCTCTATTTTTTTCTTTTTTTGCTTGCGGAGCGCATTTGCCATATTTGACAGGCAGAAAATACAATTTACTTTTTAATATTAAGCACAAAATAAAATATAGTATAAAAGGATGCGGAAGAATGAGTGATTTTTGTCATGCTTTACAACAAGGGCGGTTCTTATTTTTAGATGGCGGTATGGGAACCATGCTTCAAGCAGCGGGTTTACCTGCCGGCATTAGCCCGGAAGAGTTTTGTTTACAACGTCCGGATATTTTGCGTGACATTCATAAAGCTTATGCGCATGCCGGAGCAGATGTTTTAATTACCTGCACCTTTGGGGGTAATGCCCTTAAGCTTCCCAAAGGCATGGATGTTTTTGAATATAACTCCAAGGTGGCCAAAGCTGCCAGAGCTGCCGCAGAAAGTGCCGGACGTCGTGTTTTCGTGGCCGGTGATATGGGGCCCACGGGGTATTTTGCACGTCCTTTGGGTGATGTGGAACCACGAGACCTCATTGCTGCCTATAGTGAACAAGTTCGCGGCCTTTTACATGGCGGTGTGGACGTATTTTTCATCGAAACACAGTTTGATTTAGCCGAAGCGCGAGCCGCCGTGGTGGCAGTGCGTCAGCAATGTGATTTGCCCATCATGGTCTCCATGACCTTTGAAAATGGGGTAAGTCTTACAGGATCCAGCCCAGAAATATTTGTGGAAACCATGCAAAATCTTGGCGTGGTGGCTTTAGGTACCAATTGCAGTGCAGGCCCAGAGCAAATGGTGCCCGTGGTGGAAGAAATGCTGGCCTATGCCAAAGTGCCTGTGCTAGTGGAGCCCAATGCCGGCTTGCCCGAACTCATCGATGGTGAAACGGTATTTCGTTTAGATCCTGAAACGTTTGCGCAAAAAACAGCCAAATTTGCCGCCGCAGGTGTGCAACTTTTGGGTGGCTGTTGCGGCACCACGCCCGATCACATTGCCGCTTTAAAGCGTGCCGTGGGGGATATGGAATTGCGTCGTCCTTCCGTGCGTGTGAGTGCCGGAAGCATTGCTTTAACCACACGTTCACACTTGGTGCGCGTGGGTGAAGATTATCCTTTCACCATCATTGGTGAGCGTATTAATCCCACAGGCAAGAAGCAATTGACGGCGGAATTTCAAGCCGGAGAACACAGTCTTGCTTTGCGCTATGCCGATGAGCAAATTGCCGCCGGCGCTCCCTTACTTGATGTAAACGTGGGCGCACCCATGGTGGATGAAAGCCAGCTTCTTCCGGAGCTGGTGGTTCGATTGACAGAGCGTTGTGATGTGCCTTTGGCCTTGGATTCATCCAATATGGATGCCATTGCCAATGCTTTACCTTATTGCCCAGGTTCAGCCTTGGTGAACTCCATCAGTGGTGAAGCAGGGCGCATGGAAGTGCTTGGGCCTTTGTGCCGTGATTACGGTGCACCTTTTATTTTATTGCCGCTTAAAGGGCGGAACTTGCCTGTGCGTGCCACAGAGCGCATCGCCATATTGGAAGACTTGCTAGAGCAAGCCGATGCCTTGGGCATTCCTCGTCGCCTAATCATGGTGGATGTGCTGGCATTGTCTGTGTCTTCCAAAGCCGAAGCCGGCCGCCAATGCCTTGAAACCATTCGTTGGTGTGTGCGCGAAGGCTTACCCACCACCATTGGCTTATCCAATGTTTCTTTTGGTTTACCGGCTCGTGAATTGCTTAATGCCACGTACCTATCCTTATGTGTGGGCGCAGGGTTAAGCTCTTGTATTGGTAATCCTGCCAATGCACGCCTTGGTGAAGTGCGCGACGCCAGTAACGTGCTCTTAAATAAAGATAGCAATGCCGGACACTTCATCCATGCATATTCCAGTTGGACTGCGGGGGAAGGTGTTGCTTTACAAACCAAGCAACAAGTGAGCCTTGCGGCCTCGTTATACGATTGTGTACTGCTTGGTGATAAAGAAAATGTGTTAACCTATGTGCAAAAGGAATTGGATGCAGGCACTGATGCCATGGCTTTAGTGCAAGATATACTTATTCCTGCCATCACAGAGGTGGGCACCAAGTATGAAAAGCGTGAATATTTCTTACCGCAACTTATCCGCTCTGCGGAAACCATGCAAAAGGCCTTTGGGCATGTGAAACCCATTTTGGAAGAATTGCGCGGTGAAGAAAAACGCCCCGTTGTGGTGCTTGCCACGGTGGAAGGGGATATTCACGATATAGGTAAAAACATTGTGGCCTTATTGCTTGGCAATCATGGCTTTGATGTTATTGATGCAGGTAAAGATGTGAAGGCTGAAGATATTCTGCGTTGTGCCGAAGAAAATAAAGCCGATATCATTGGACTTTCTGCGCTTATGACCACAACCATGGTGCGCATGGAAGATACCATTAAATTAGTGCAAGAGCGTAAGCTTCCTTATAAAGTTATGGTGGGCGGAGCTGTGGTGACACAAGCCTTTGCCGACGCCATTGGTGCGGATGGCTATTCCACCGATGCTGTGGGGGCTGTGCGTCTTGCGAAATCACTTATAAAAGGATAATAATATGAGAAATGTCTCAAAAGTTTTCTTGAGTTTTAGCCTTTTTTTCCTTTTTTCTTTAGTGACCATGGCTCATGCTGAGCCAGTAAAGACCATAAATATGACAGCCTTGGAAAGTATGCTGGAAAAGCATAGTGGCAAGGTTGTGGTGGTGAACTTTTTTGCCACATGGTGCCCACCTTGCAGGGAAGAAATTCCTGGTCTTGTGGAACTTGTTAAGGAAAGAAGCAAAGACGTGGTGGTCATTGGTCTTTCTGTGGATGAGACCGTGGCTCCTTTACCAAGCTTCATGAAGAAATTTAATATGAATTATGAAGTGGTAAGAGCCGACGCCGAAATACAACAGCTTTTTAAAGTGCGTAGCATTCCACATAATGTGGTATTTAATAAAAAAGGCGACATTGTTGCCAACGAAAGTGGCTATGTTACCAAAGAGCAACTAAGTACTTTTATTGATAAATTGTAGGGAGAATAAAGAACATGACCGAAGAAATGCTAATTCGCCGTGCACATATGGGCGATATTAAGGCTATTCACGCCTTATTGATGGACTGTGCCAAAGAGGGGCTTTTGCTTCCTAGGGCATTAAGTCATCTTTATAGGCATGTGCGCGATTTTTATGTGGCAGAAAATGCAGAAGGCCAAGTGGTGGCTTGCTGTGCATTGGCTCCCACGTGGGAAAATTTGGCAGAAATATGTTCTTTGGTTGTGCATGATTCCATACGTAAGCAAGGCCTTGGACGCAAAATAGTGGAAAAATGCATTGCAGATTGTAAAGATCTTCGCATAAGCAAGGTTTTTTCACTCACGTACCAAGAAGTCTTTTTTGTAAAACTAGGTTTTTCTGTGGTGGATAAAGATGTTCTGCCACAGAAAATCTGGGCGGATTGTGTACACTGTCCTAAATACCCCGATTGTGATGAAACTGCAGTTATTTTAGATTTATAGGTTATAGAAATGCAAATTAAGGAAATTCGTCCGCTTTTCACTGCGGATATGATTGCTGCGCGCATTGCGCAATTGGCAGAAGAAATTGACGCCATCTATGGTGATGAACCTGTGGTGGTGGTGGGCGTGCTAAAAGGTGCTTTTATTTTCCATGCGGACTTGGTTCGTGCTTTGAAAACCCCCCATGTGGAGTTGGATTTTTTACGCGTTTCCAGCTATGGTAGCGGTTCCACCAGCTCTCGTACGGTGACCATCACCAAGGATATCGAAGTGGATATTGAAAATAAGCATGTACTCTTGGTGGAAGATATTATAGATTCTGGACATAGTATGCGTTTTTTACAAGATCTTTTCGCCATGCGTCCTGTGCTTTCCTTTAGATCTGCTGTGTTGCTGGATAAAACAGAACGCCGCGAGGTGGAAGTAAGTGCAGATTTTGTGGCCTTTAGCTTACACGAAGGTTTTGTGGTGGGCTATGGTCTTGATTATGCCGAACGCTATAGAAATTTGCCGGATGTTTGTGTTGTAATTGCAGAATAAGCTTTTTGGAGAGTCTTTATGGAAGTGCAATGTCCCCAGTGCCAAAGCCGATTTCATCTTCCCGATGCTGTGGTGCGCCCCAATGTGAAGTTGCGGTGCTCAGTTTGTAAGCATGTTTTTCGCTATGAAGAACCTGCTTCGTCAGCCGCGCCTCAAAGTTCTGCACCAGCAGCCATGCCCGAGGCTGCAGCGGGGCAAAATTTGGATGATTTTAGCTTAGATGCTTCCCCTGCCGCCGATGCTGATGCGCCCAAGGCCGGGAAAAAAATGTCCAAGTTGCTCATGAGCATCTTGGTATTGGTATTGTGCGCTGGGGGCGGAGCCGGTGCTTGGTGGTATATGCAACAGCAGAGCTCAGAAGGTTCGGAGACTGCCATAGCCACGTCACAAGTGTCCAAAAGCGTAGAGCTTATGACCATGCGCAACGTGCGCCAATATTATGTGAAAAACGAAAAAATTGGCGATATTTTTGTGGTAGAAGGTAAGGTTGTCAATGAATTCCCTGAGCCCAAAGACCTCATAGAAGTGGAAGCGGCCATTTACGCCACCAACAAAAGCGTACTCATGGCCAAAAAACAATTGGCGGGCACGGTGCTGTCTCTTTTCCAATTGCAAGTCTTGGGCGAGGAAGAGCTAGAAACTTTCTTGCATAGTGAAATAGAAATTCTCACCAAAAACACACAAGTGCCCAAGGGGGGGGAAGTTCCCTTCATGGTGCTTTTTTACAATCCTCCTGCTGAAGTGGCAGAGTTTGGCGTGAAAATTCTTTCTGCCAAGGATTCTAAAAAAGAAGAATAAAGGTTCATTGTGGCCATGAGCAAAGTAAAAGAAGTATTTCAATGTAAGGCTTGTGGCGCGCAGGTTTCCAAGTGGCATGGCAAATGTCCCACCTGCCAAGAGTGGAACACTTTGGAGCCCATGCAAGCTCGTGTATCAACTAAAGGGAAAAACAACGCCGCTGGTAGAACCATGGCGTCGGCGACTTCCTCCCCCATTCCTTTGGGGCAAGTGGATGATACGGGACATAAATCTTTTGGTTCCGGCCTTGAAGCCCTCGACCGCGTATTGGGAGAGGGCTTTGTGCCGGGTGCTGCCATCTTGGTGGGTGGAGAACCGGGCATCGGTAAATCCACCTTACTTTTGCAGGTGGCAGGCTTGGTGGCAGCTTCGGGCCGTAAAGTGGTCTATGCCAGTGGCGAAGAATCCCTACCTCAAATAAAAGGTCGCGGTCAGCGACTGGGAATATTACACGAAAATTTATTGGCCATGGCCACGTCATGCGTCGAGGATTTGCACCCCGTATTATCTCCCATGGGCGGTGAAGAACCTCCTGCTTTAATCATTGTGGATTCGGTGCAAACCTTAACCTCCATGGAAGCTGAAGGCTTGCCTGGTAATGTGAGTCAAGTGCGCGCCGTGGCCACAGACGTGCTTGAGCGTTGCCGTCAATCGGGCACCACGCTTATTTTGGTAGGGCACGTGACTAAAGAGGGCAATCTTGCCGGCCCACGTCTTTTGGAACATATGGTGGATACAGTCATTTCCCTTGAAGGGGATAGACGCCAGATGTTTCGCCTTTTGCGCGTTTTTAAAAACCGCTTCGGCCCCAATGAAGAATTGCTTGTGTTCCATATGGCAGAACGCGGCATGGAAATCATTGAAGATCCCTCCACATATTTTCTTGGTGCGCGCGATGCATCCTTAAGCGGCACTGCGGTGGTCATGGCTGTGGATGGGCATAGACCTTTGGCTGTGGAAGTACAGGCCTTGGTGACGCGCACCTATTTACCCGTTCCGCGCCGCACCGGTCTTGGTTTTGATACCAATCGACTACATTTGCTTTTGGCTGTGCTAGAAAAGCGACTCAAGCTTAACTTCGGGCAGGTGGATATTTATGCCAAGGTGGGTGGCGGTATGCGCCTTAATGACCCCGGCATGGATGTGGCCCTTGTGGCGGCAGTGCTTTCTTCCTTTTATGATATTCCTTTGCCGGAAAGAGCCGTACTTTGGGGTGAAGTGGATTTAAATGGGCAAATTCGCCCCGTGTCTGCCCAAGATATTCGCTATGGGCAAGCTTCGCGCCTTGGCTATAATCCCATTATTCAGCCCCAGCAGGAACACAAAGGTATCAGCACAGTGACGCAATTACAGCAATTGCTCTTTTCCAAAAACAATTAAGTTTCTTCATAAAATCAATTTTGTTGCCGAAGTGAGTTCCATGAGCTTGTTTCGGCATTTTTTATGCATAATTTTTACTATAAAATTATATTACTATCTTTTTGTACATGTCTGTGGTGAAATATAAAATCCACACGAGTTATAATTTTTAAAGGGTGATGGAAATATGCAAATATAATTGAGCAAATGAATAAGAGATGTATGATTTCTTACCGAAATTGTAAGATTATTTTTTGTTCGTTCATGGGCTTTTTTTTCAAAAAAGGCACTTGATTGTTATCCCTAAAAAAATGTACCGTATTTCATGTTTAACATGGACTCTTGACCATTGTTTTACGGTGCTTAGATGTAGGTATGATGGGGCAGAAATTCTGCGCCCAGTAAGGAGTGAGTAAATGGCGAAGACGCATTTAGGCTCCCAATACGATGAGGACGTCATCTTGGAAGACGAGGTGCGCGAGCCACATTTGTATAAGGTGCTTTTGCATAATGATGATTATACGAGCATGGACTTTGTGATACATGTTCTTGTGAAAATTTTTCGTAAAAGTGAGCCCGAGGCACAGCAAATTATGCTGGCCGTGCATGAGCGCGGCATAGGGCTTTGTGGTGTGTTTACTCGCGAAATAGCAGAGACAAAAGTCATGCAGGTGCGCTCCTTGGCGCGAGATGCGGGCTTTCCTTTGCTATGCACCAGTGAAAGAATGGACGATTAAAATATTTTACCCTCGTTGGGTTTAGGAGTTACCATGCTTGGTAGACATTTACAAAAAGTGTTACACGTTGCTTTGCAAGATGTGCAAAGGCGTAATCACGAATTTTTAACGCTAGAGCATTTGCTTTATGCCATGGCCATAGAGTCTCAAGGGCGTATGCTTTTGGAAGGTTGCGGCGCAAGCCCTGCGGTTTTGCGGGAGCAATTGGAAGGTTTCTTTGCTTACCATATGGAGCTACGCCACGAAGACTCCAGCCATGAAATTATTCAAACAGAAAGTGTGCAACGCGTACTCAGTAATGCTTTACAACAAATCCGCTCAGCTGGGCGCGAATTGGTGGAACTTGGTGATGTGCTTGCCGCACTCATGGAAGAAACAGATACCTATGCTTTATATTACCTTAAAAAACAAGGTGTAGAGCGTGCGCAGGTATTGGAATATATTTCCCATGGCGGCCATGGAAGCGGCTCCACAGGCACGCGCCGTTCCATACAAAATGAAGATGGTGAAGATGAAGGCGGTCAAGATGCCCTTGAAAAATACGCTGTAGATCTCACAGCCAAGGCCGCAGAAGGTAAGATTGACCCTCTTGTGGGGCGTAATGCTGAACTTGATCGCACTGTGGAAGTGCTCTGCCGCAGGCGTAAAAATAATCCTCTTTTTGTGGGTGAGCCGGGCGTTGGTAAGACAGCCATGGCGGAAGGCCTCGCTTTGCGTATTGTGGAAGGTAATGTGCCGGACGCCTTTAAAGAGGCCCGCATTTTCTCTTTAGACATGGGATCCTTACTTGCAGGTGCGCGCTATAGGGGCGACTTTGAAAATCGCCTAAAAAGCGTCATTAAAAATATTACCAAAATCCCTCACGCTGTTCTTTTCATAGATGAAATTCACACCATTGTTGGAGCCGGTTCCACCTCCGGCGGAGCCATGGATGCCTCCAATTTGCTTAAACCTGTGCTGGCCAATGGAGAAATTCGCTGCATGGGTTCCACCACACATGAAGAGTTACGCAATCATCTTGAAAAAGATAGAGCTCTTTCACGGCGTTTTCAGCGCATAGATATTAAAGAGCCCACCAGCGAAGAATGCCTTGCCATTTTGCAAGGTTTACAAGGGCATTATGCTGAGCATCACAATGTGACGTATGCCCCCGCCACCCTCAAGGCCATTGTGGATCTTTCGGCGCGTCATATTCAAGATAAGCTCTTACCCGATAAAGCCATTGACGTGCTGGACGAAGCCGGCGCCGCCGTGGCTTTGAAGAATAATCACAAAAAATCCAAGGTGGTTATGGCTGATGTGGAGCGTATTGTGGCGCGCATGGCTGGTATTCCCGAACGTTCCGTTTCCGGTAAAGAAAGAGATAAGCTGGCCACACTGGAAAAAGACGTGCTGGCCAAAGTCTTTGGACAAGATGAAGCCGTAAGCCTCACCGTAAAATCCATTTTGCGCGCGCGAGCTGGCATTAACAGAGAAAATAGACCGGCGGGATCTTTCCTCTTTTACGGGCCCACCGGTGTGGGTAAGACAGAGCTTGCCAAGCAATTGGCAGATCGCTTGGGCGTGCAGTTTTTACGCTACGACATGAGCGAATACATGGAAAAGCATGCCGTATCACGCCTCATTGGTGCCCCTCCGGGGTATGTGGGCTATGATCAAGGTGGGCAGCTCACCGAGGCCATACGCAAGGCTCCTTACTCTCTAGTACTTTTGGACGAAATAGAAAAAGCTCACCCGGATATTTTCAATGTGCTTTTGCAGGTAATGGATTATGGCACGCTCACCGACAACACAGGGCGTAAAGCGGACTTCCGCAATGTTATTCTTATTATGACATCCAATGCTGGTGTGCGCGAAATGAATGCAAAAAGCCTTGGTTTTGCACAGCAAAAAACGGCGGATACAGCCTCCAAAGGGCTTAAAGCTGTGGAAAATACTTTTGCTCCAGAGTTTCGTAATAGGCTCGATGCGCTCATCCCCTTCCGTAGTCTCACACCAGAGCTCATGGAGCATGTGGTAGATAAGTTTGTGGATCAACTCAGCGCATCTTTAGTGGATAAGAAGATTTACATTGTGCTTACTCCTGCAGCCAAGGCTTGGTTTGCCACCAAGGGCTATGACGCCACTTACGGTGCACGTCCTTTGCAAAGGCTCATGCGTACGGAGCTTGAAGACGCTTTGGCCCAAGAAATCTTATTCGGTAAACTTGTCAAAGGTGGCTTAGTCACCATTGATGTGAAAGATGATGCCTTGCATTTTGACTTTGCCAAGGCCGGAAAGGCTTAATGCCTAAAATCCTTGATGCAGACCTTTCTTTTCCCCCCACACAGTATAGCACTCCAGATGGTTTGCTGGCTGTGGGGGGAGATTTATGTTTAGACCGTCTTATCCTTGCCTACTCAAGAGGCATTTTCCCTTGGTATAGTGAAAATACGCCCATTTTATGGTGGTCACCGCCTCTGCGCTGCATTCTTCCCATGCAGCCTTCCGCCCTTAATATTTCCCGACGCTTAGCCCGTAAGTACAAGAACTCTGCCTACACCCACACTTTTAATACAGCCTTTGAGCAAGTTATCACCTTGTGTGCCCATGTGCCGCGACCAGGACAAGGGGGCACGTGGCTTATTCCCGAAATGCAAGAGGCCTATATTCATATGCACCATATGGGTTTTGCCCATTCTGCTGAATGTTGGCAAGATGATCAGCTTGTCGGTGGTGTGTATGGTGTGGCACTTGGCAAAGCTTTTTTTGGCGAATCCATGTTTCATCTCACGCCCGATGCCTCCAAAATGGCCCTCATGACTTTGGTGCAAGAATTGGAGCGTCGCCAAGTGCAATTGCTGGATTGCCAACAGGATACGCCGCACATGCTACGCATGGGTGCAAAAGTGGTGAGTAGGGCTCATTTTGAGTATCTCTTAAAGCTAGCTTTAGAGGATTAATTTTTTTTTGGGGGGGAAGGAGGGCTTTTTGCTAGCGCCAAAAGCGCCCTCCTTCCCCCAAACCAGTCTTGACTCTCTGCATCCGTAAGGCACTAAAGTGCCAACGGCTGTGTTTCACACCCTTCGGGCAGGCCCATTCTCCCCAAAACGCGCTTTATTGATATGCACAGCGATGAAATCCGTTTGCAATTGACGTTATCCATTGCCGCAAGAATTATGGTTAACGCAAAGAATTTTGTGGCAAATAAAGGTTTTTGGAAGGGGAGAGGGGGAGTTTGAGGGGGAG